>JBFKCZ010000260.1:0-4878 GCA_041620035.1 Pseudomonadales bacterium | reverse complement strand
TGGAGTCGACGATCATCGCATTGATGCCGCCGGTCTCTGCGATGAGCGGCGCCGCTGGCGGTGCGTTCGCCGCCATACCGCGATGAATCGCCTGGGCCGTCTCGGTGGACCCGGTGAAGCAAACGCCGTCGATATCCCGATGGCTCACGAGTGCAGCACCGATCGATGCCCCGTCGCCCGGGAGGAGCTGTGCCACACCGTCCGGTATCCCCGCCTTCCGAAAGAGCGCAAAGGCGCGCGCGGCGATGAGTGGTGATTGCTCCGCGGGTTTGGCGAGCACGGTGTTACCCGTGACGAGCGCGGCGGTGATCTGTCCTGTGAAGATCGCGAGGGGAAAGTTCCAGGGTGATATGCACACGAACACGCCGCGGCCGGCACCGGGTCGCGTGCGCGCGAGCGTCCGTGCCTGGGCCGCGTAGTAGCGGCAGAAATCCACGGCCTCGCGCACCTCTGCCACCGCATCGGCCAGCGTCTTTCCGGCTTCCCGCGCCAGCAATGCGAAGAGCTCGGGCGCGTTCGCCTCGAAGAGATCGGCGATGCGTTCGAGATACGCCGCACGTTCCGTCACCGTCCGGGCGCTCCAGTCCGGGTAGGCCGCACGCGCGGCCTGCACCGCGACGTCGACATCGGCGGGCGTTGCATCGATCACGGTACCGATCAGGTCATCGGGATTCGCGGGATTGAAGCGGTTGTGACCGTTCGATTTTGCGCGGGTGCCGCCGGCGAGCACCGGCGCGGCTTGCCATCGCGCGCTGCGAAACCGTTCCCGCGCGGCGTCGATCTGTGCAACGGTCGTTGGATCGGTAAGGTCCCAACCCTTCGCGGCTTGCCGCTCCGGTGCATAGAGATCGCCTGGCGCGGCAATCGAGCGGCTTGCAACCGGCGCCCCCAGGGCGCTGAGCGAGCGCAGTGCAGTGACGGGATCGCGCGCGATCTGTGCGGTACTGATGCGTTCGTCCACGATCTGATTGACGAACGAGCTGTTGGCGCCATTCTCGAGCAGCCGGCGGACGAGATACGCGAGCAGATCCTCGTGTGCGCCGACCGGTGCGTAGATCCGACAGTTGCATCGGCCGTGCAGCTGTTCGTAGAGGTTCTCGCCCATGCCGTGCAGACGCTGGAACTCCATTGCGTCGCGTGCCACCCCGGCTTCGCTGGCCATGTGCATGACTGCGATCGCGGTTTGTGCGTTGTGCGTGGCGAATTGCGGGTAGATGCGGTCGGCAAGCGAAAGCAGCCGTCGCGCGCACGCGAGATAGCAGACGTCGGTGTTGATCTTGCGCGTGAACACCGGGTAGCTCGAGAGTCCGAGCGTCTGTGCACGTTTGATTTCCGCGTCCCAGTACGCGCCTTTGACCAGGCGCACCATGATGCGTCGGTCGAGCTTGTTGACCAGATGTTCGAGCCAGTCGAGCACCGGCAACGCCCGCCGGCCATAGGCCTGCACCACGATGCCGAGGCCGTCCCAATCGGCAAGCGACGGGTCCATCAGCAAGCCTTCGAACACGTCGAGTGACATGTCGATGCGGTCGGCTTCCTCGGCATCGATGTTGAATCCGATGCGCGCGGCACTCGCCCGGCGCGCCAGTTCACCCGCGCGCTCGATGAGCGCGGGCACTGCGAACGCCCGGTGGCCGAACTCGAAGCGCGGATAGAGGGCCGACAGCTTCACCGAGATGCCGGGGTTGCGCCGCAGATCACCGTGCAGCGCGCGCGCCGCAATCGCGTCGATCGCTGCCGCGTAGGACTGGTAGTAGCGCTCGGCATCCGCGGCGGTACGTGCGGCTTCGCCGAGCATGTCGTAGGAGTAGGTGAAACCGCGGCTCTCCACTGCCTCCGCGCGTTCCAGCGCATCCTCGATGGTGGCGCCAAGCACGAACTGGCGCCCGAGAATCTTCATCGACTGGCTCACCGACTGGCGCACCACAGGCTCGCCGAGGCGGCGCACCAGACCGCGAACGTTGCCGACCAGGCCGACGGCGTCGCCGTCGTCGAGCACCCGGCCGGTCAGCAACAACGCCCAGGTGGATGCGTTGACCAGCGGTGAACTCGACTTGCCGAGGTGCAACCCCCAATCCGATGGGGCGATCTTGTCGTAGATGAGCGCATCGAGGGTGGCCGCGTCGGGTACCCGAAGCATCGCCTCGGCGAGGCACATGAGCGCGATGCCTTCCTGCGTGGACAGGCCGTACTCGGCGAGAAAGCTCTCCATGATCCTGGGATCGGACTGGTCGCGTATGCGCTGCACGAGCGTCACGGCGTCCTGTGTGATGGTCTCGCGCGCCGCTCGGTCGAGGGCTGCGACCTCCAGACAACGCGCAATCACGCCCGCTTCGTCGGCGAGATAGTTGGCGCGGATGCGCTCGCGGAGCGCGACGCGGTCATCGACCATGAGTTTCCCCAAGCGCATCGAAGGCGTCTCTTCGATACGTATCCTATACAGTTACAGTGTTCTACCTCGTCACCGATCCATCAAGGTACAGCGATGACCGAATCGACCCAACCCCACGATCCGGAACACTGGAAGCGCCATGGCGTGCGTGTGATCAAGTCGAATCAGCTCGATCCCAATACCGCGCAGACTCCAGGGATGAACCGTGCTGCTGCGATCGACTATGCACGCGTCGGTGCGCAGAAGATCTGGGCCGGCACCGTGACCATTCACGCCAACGCCAAGACCGGCGCCCATCATCATGGTGCCCTGGAGAGTGTCATCTACGTGGTGCGGGGCCGCGCGCGCATGCGGTGGGGCGAACGGCTCGAATACGTCGCCGAGGCGGAAGCGGGGGACTTCATCTTCGTGCCGCCCTACGTGCCCCATCAGGAGATCAACGCATCGAGCGCCGAACCCCTCGAATGCGTACTGGTGCGGAGCGACAACGAGGCCGTCGTGGTGAACCTCGACATTGCGGATGTGGAACCGAACCCCGAGGCGGTCCACTGGGTCGATCCGATCCACAAATCGCCGCGCTGAAGCCGGCCGGCCCGCGGCCGCCGGACTATCGCAGCGTGACGGCCACCGGCAGCCGGTGCTTGCCGAGCCGGTCGAAAGCGGCGAACAGAGCCGACGCCTGATTGCCGAACAGACCCACGAAGCGTCGTTCCGTCTTGCCGTCCACTTCGCGTTCGATGACGGCCGTGTAGCCGGTGTCGCGCTTCTCGGTGATGATTCTCATGACGTCCTCCTCGAGTTCGGACGCTTCGGGTCGAGCCCGATGATGGGGCTTACGCACGCAAGGTGTGTGCCAGGTGCGCTGCGGCGCCGAGGCCGCCGGAACGCGGGGCATCGGGCGAGCCGACGCTGCCGGCATGGCCCGAGGATTGCCCAAATACGACAGAAGTTGCCCCAGCCCGCGCTTCTGGAAGCCGGGTGGAGCTTCAGGTAGCTTCACGCCCTTGGTCTTTGGTTGTCACTCGTTTGGAGGTTGCGTGGACTTCGACTTTTCCGCCGACGAGAAACTCGTCCGCGAGCAGACCGGTCGGTATCTCGCCGATCACTGCGGTACGCGTGTGGTTCGTGATGTGCTGGAGGGGCGTGCGAACTACGCGCGCGATGTCTGGCAGGGTTTAGGGCAGATGGGGCTCATGGCCACGGCATTGCCGGAATCCTATGGTGGGGTCGATGCCGGCTACGCAACCCTCTGTCTCGTCGCGCAGGAACTCGGCGCACATGTCGCGCCCACGCCATTTGGCTCTTCCGTGTATCTCGCCACCGAAGCGGTGCTGCAGTTCGGCTCCTCCGCGCAGAAGGAAACCTGGCTGCCCCGGCTCGGCAAGGGTGAGGTGATTGGCACGTTTGCCGTCGATGAGGGACGCGAGAACGTGTCGGCAAAGACACTCGGCAGCGTCGCGGACGGTGGTTCGCTCTCCGGTACCAAGCTCGTATCGGATGGCGGCATCGCGGACGTGGCCATCGTGCTCGCGCGCGAGGGTGCGGGTGCCGGTCTCTACATCGCCGATCTGAAGGATGCGTCGGTCAGCCGCGAACGCGTCGATACCGTCGATCCCACGCGCGATACGGCGCGCGTCACGTTTGCGCGTACGCCCGTTGAACGGCTCGGCGATGCCGAAGGCTGGTCGGCGCTCAACCGTGTGTACGACCGCGCCGCGGTGCTGTTCGCCTTCGAGCAGATCGGTGGTGCACAGGCGGCGCTCGACATGGCGGTGGCCTATGCCCAGGAACGATTCGCGTTCGGCCGACCCATCGGTTCCTTCCAGGCGCTCAAGCACATGATGGCCGACATGTACGTCGCGCTGAAGCTCGCGGAGTCGAACTGCTACTACGCCGCATGGGCGCTCGCAACCGACTCGAAGGATCTGCCGCTCGCCGCGGCCACAGCTCGGGTATCGGCCACGCAGGCCTACCAGCTCTGTTCGCGGGACAACATTCAGGTGCATGGCGGCATGGGATTCACCTGGGAGTTCGACTGTCACCTCTACTATCGCCGATCGAACTATCTCGCCTTGCAGCTCGGTGGTCTGACGGCGTGGGAAGACAAGCTAGTGAACGCATTGCCGCGTTCGAGAAAGGAGAAGTAACGATGGATTTCAACGACACACCGGCGGAAGCGGCGTTCCGCGCCGAAGCGCGCGCATTCATCGACGCGAATGCGCCCAAGCATCTGTTCGAAGCGCTCTCATCCAGCACCTTCGGCGGCATCAACACCGGCGGCGAAGATCCGCTCGAGGCCGCCAAGCGGTGGCAGAAGAAGAAAGCCGAAGCCGGTTGGGCCTGCCTGCTCTGGCCGAAGGAATACGGCGGGCGCGGTGCATCCCCCATCGAGAGTGTCATCTGGAGTCAGGAAGAGGGCGTGTACGGCAAACTCGGCGGCACTTTCATCATCGGTCAGGGCATGTGTGGTCCCACGATGATGGCCT
>JBFKCZ010000259.1:0-4892 GCA_041620035.1 Pseudomonadales bacterium | reverse complement strand
GGTCTCGACAAGCGGATTGTCGAAGTCATCGCATTGACCGTTGCCACCGCACGGGACAACGCGTACGAGCGCAACCAGCACGAGCGGTTGAGTGTGCGGCTGGGATTCGGACGTGACTGGGTGCGCGACGTGGAGTTGCTCTCTCCCGATACGGCGGCGGCGCTTTCGGATACAGATCGGTACATCCAACGCTTCACGTTGGCAGTGATCGCAGAAAACGGTCGTGGCACGCACGATGAGCTGAACCGACTCGCGGCGACACTCGGTACAGCAAACGCGATCGCGATCCTCATGGTCATCGCCCGCTACACCACGCACGCCATGCTGGTGGCGAGCCTCGAACTTTCACCACCGGTGCCGTCGATTTTCGAGGACGGCTTCAACGGTGATCCCTCAACGGCGACCAGAGGCACAGCGCCATGAATCAGAACGTGCAGTTCCTGGACAACACGGGGGCCTGCCTCGCGGGCACCGAACTCGACAGCAAGACTCCGGCCAAGGACTGGCCGCCGGTGATCGTCCGGCGCGATCAGATCGCCTCCGAGATCGACCGCCTGGCGAGCCTGCCTCGGCCGGGCAACGGACGTCGGCAGACGCAGTTCGTGCATCCGTCCGCTTGCAGCCTCGGTCGCGGACTCAACCCGGGCGTGCAGGTGACACTCGATGTGCTGTTGCCTGGTGAGGAGACCGCGCCGATCCGCCACAACTCGACACAGGTGAACTTCTGCATCCGCGGCACCGGGTACAGCATCGTAGGCGGCAAGCGCATCGCCTTCCGGCAGTACGACGTCTGGAATCACCCTTCGTTCGTCACCTATCGCCACGTGAACGACGGTGTCGATGTCCAGGCGCGCCTGACCTACTCCAATGCACCGCTGCTCCGCCTGATGCGCGTTCATGTCGTCGACGAAAATCCGCCCGTCGGTCCGGAATTGAACGCCGTACCAGCGGAGAAGAAGTCAGAGGAGAAGGAATCGCCGGACCCATCGCGCACGAGTCCGTACGGCTCGTTCCAGTTGACCGACGATGGCGCCTGGCTGATGCCGTACGAGATTCTGATCAATCCGCCGGCGGTCGAGTCGAAGGCGCTGCACTGGGCCTGGACCGACGTGAAGGACAACCTCGACAAGCTCGCCGCACTTGGCAAGTCGTACGTAGGGCGGCGCTTGTACCTGCTCTACAACCCCATGACCGGTCGCTTCAACGGCACGACGCCGAGCTTCTTCGCAACGATGACGATCCGTCCACCAAAGATCATCGACCGGCCCCATCGGCATGTGTCGAGTGCCATCAACTACTATTTCCAGGGCAAGGGTTTCAGCGTCGTCGACGGCAATCGCCATCACTGGGAGGCCGGCGATCTGATGGTTTCTGCGCCCGGTTGGGCGGTGCACAACCACGCATCGCTCGACGAGTCCGTCTACGAACTGACGATTCAGGATCAGCCGCTCAACATCGCGATGGAGTCGCTGCTCTGGCAGGAATCGCTCAAGCATCCCCCGGTGCTGCTCGGTGCCGCCACCGGTTTCGAAACCAACCGCGAACGGTCCGCACGATGATGCGCCTCGCACCCGATGCACTGACCGGCTCCATCACGCCGCTCATCACGCCATTTCGTGACGGGCGGATCGATCGGGAAACCTACATCGCGCTCATCGAACGGCACATCGCGGCCGGCGGGCACGGCGTGCTGGTGAACGGTACCAGTGCGGAACCGAGCACGCTGACCGTGAGCGAGCGCAATGCGCTGGTCGACATTGCCCTGGAGGTTGGCCGCGGTCGAACCCAGATCGTCGCGGCCACGGGCTCGCAGTCGTTCGAAGAAACGGTGGTGCTGACCGACCACGCGGCGAAGGCCGGTGTGGACGCGCTGTTGATCGTGACGCCGTACTACATCCGCCCGCCCCAGCGCGGCCTCGTCGAGTATTACTGCGCGCTCGCGGATCGAGTCGAGCAACCCGTCATGGTCTACCACATACCCGGGCGAACAGCGGTGTCGATGGAACTCGCATCGTTCGAACAGATCGCGGAACGTGCGCCGAATTTCGTGGGCATGAAACACGCCGTCAACGATCTCGGCTTCGTCACGGAGTGCCTGGCACGCTTCGGGCCCGACTTCCGCGTTTTCGTCGGTCTGGAAGAGCTCTCGCTACCGATGCTGGCAGTGGGCGCACAGGGCCTGATGAATGCCGTGGGCAACATCGCCCCCGGCCCGGTTGCGGAGTTGTATGAAGCCATGAAGGCCGGCGATCTCGGCAAGGCTCGGCAACTGCACATGCAGCTCTTCGAGCTGAACCGTGCCGTGTTCTTCGACACCAATCCCATCCCCATCAAGTACATGGCCAGGCGAATGGGTCTTCTCGACGACAACGAACATCGCCTGCCGATGGTTGCCGCGACCGACGCGCTGGCGCGCCGCCTCGATGGCGTGCTCGAGCGCGCGGGGCTCGTCTGATGGACTTGAAGCTCCTGGCGACGGTTTTCGTCACCGTCTTTCTCGCCGAACTCGGCGACAAGACCCAGCTCGCAACCCTGCTCTACGCCGCTGACCGCTCGGCGAGCAAACTCACCGTCTTTCTCGGCGCATCCCTGGCGTTGATTCTCGCCTCTGCGATCGGTGTACTCGCGGGCGGTTTCGTGTCCGAGCACATCGACGAGCGGCTGCTTCGTTACGCGGCAGGCGGCGGCTTCATCGCAATCGGTATCTGGACGCTGCTCAGGGCCTGAGCGGCGCGAACGCCGTCACCTGAATCTCCACGATCGTGCGCGCGCTGAAATGGCCGTCGACGCACAGTGCTGTCCAGGTCGGATGGGGTGGCGGCATGAATTCCGACTTCACGACGATCATCGTTTCCAGTTGGCCGTTGAAGCCGCCAGCGAAGTGGCTGGGACGGCAATTGTGGAAACTCTGGATCTGCACCACGTCTTCCAAATCGGCACCGGTCGCCGTGAGGCTCGCGCGCATGCGCAGGAAGGCACGCCGCAGCTGCGCCTTGAAGTCTTCCACCTCGATGCCTTCATCGGCCGCAGGACCTACTTCGACACCGGACAGAAACACGAAGTCGCCGGCACGGCGCGCAGCCGCGTAGGTGAAGCGGTCGTACTTCACTTCGCGATCCCCCGGGTTGGCGAACACCACCTCGCCCCCGGGTGCTGCCACGCGTTCGACATCGGCAACGTCGCCCCATGCAGCGCCGCCGCACAGGAGGATCGTCACCACCCAGGAACAGCCTTTCATGACACACCTCCCACTATCACGCCGCGATCAGCAGCAGCACGATACCCGCAATCAGAAGCCCGGCACCCGTGACATCGCGCAGCCGCGCCCGTTCCCTGAACACCAGGATCGACACGGCGAAAGTGAACAACAGTTCCACCTGGCCTACGGCCCGCACGTATGCGGCGCGCTCCAGCGTGAGCGCCGTGAACCATGCGGCCGATGCACCCATGCCGGCGAGACCGACCCAGATCGCATCGCGCCAGAGGCGCAGGCAGCTGAGCAGTGCCGTACGATTGCGCCAACCCAGATAGATACCCATTGCCAGCGCCTGCCAGGTCGTCGCCACGACCAGTGTGAAGGCCGCGCGCAGCAGGTAGTCGCCTTCGGTCAAGGCGAGGGATGCCCCCCGATACCCGGTGACCGATAGCGCGAAGCAGCCACCCGAAGCGATACCAAGCACTGCGGTGCGCCATTGCGTGGCAGCGCCCCTCAGCGGCCCCGTCATCAACAGCACGCCAGCACCGCTGATCAGGATGCCGAGCAGACCGTATCGGCCGACGCCTTCGCCCAGCAGGATCAGACCGAACACGACGGCCTGCACCGTTTCGGTTTTGGAATACGCGGTTCCAAGCGCGAACGTGCCGACGGTGAACGAACGGATGAGTAGAACCGTTGCGAATATCTGGAACAGCCCGCCGCCCAGGGCATACAGCAGAAAGTCGGCATTCGGTGACGGTGCGGCCTGACCCTGGTAGCTGACCAGAAGCAAGAAGTAGCACGCGGCGAACGGCACCGCATAGAGAAAGCGCACATAGGTGGCGCCCTCTGCGTCGAGCCGCCCCAACAGGTTGCGCTGCAGAGCCGATCGCAGATTCTGAAGAAAGGCCGCCGCGACCGTGATACCGATCCAGAGCTCCAATCGCGCGCCGCCTGACCCGAGAGGTCAGAGTGTAGGGGCTAAATCTCCCCCCGATCCACTTCGCTCAATCGGCGATCCACTTCGACAGCAGGTGATGGAAGTGGCGGATCTTCGTCTCCTGATACCGGGCGAGCACTACTTCGTCGTATTGCGCGGCTTCGAGACCCGTCTGCACGTGCGGCAGATTGAAGGTGTCCTGGGTGAACACCTTGGCCAGCACGCCCAGTTCGTCGGCCTCGGTCCAGTGCTGGTCTTCCGACAGCCAGTGGGTCTTCGCCGGCGGTGGACGCTTGCCCGAAAACGGACTCAGGTAGTAGCACTCCATGATCGACTTGTCGTGGTGGTTCTTGTACGGACGGAACCGGTACACGATGCGGTTGTAACCGCCCCAGGGGTGGAAGTTGGGAAACAGCGTGTAGTAGATACTGTCCGAGACCGACGCATCGGAAATCGGCACGTCCTTGCCGACGATGGACTGCAGACCCATGCGCGCGCCTTCCGCGAGCACGGCCCGCGCGCGGGCGCCCTCCGGAATCTGCATGGCGCCCTCGGCATCCATGTACTTCATGGTCACCGAGTCGAACAGTTCCTGTTCGCTGGGTTTGAAGCGCAGGTGCGGGCTCGGCGTGCCGTTCGGGGTGATCGCACGGGAGAAGTTGCCCCAGGCGTCGTACTGCGAGTTCTCGTCACCGATGCCCACGAGAATCTGTGGGTGGGTGGTGATGACGTGGAACGCCTCCATGAACGCTTCCT
>JBFKCZ010000258.1:0-4905 GCA_041620035.1 Pseudomonadales bacterium | reverse complement strand
CGGTGCGCGACGGCAAGGTGGCGGTGCTCGACGGCGTGAAGGCTGGCGATCGCGTGGTGAGCGTGGGTCAGAACAAGTTGTACCGCGGCGTGCGGGTCGTGGTGGACGAGAACGTGAAGCTTTGACTAGAACCTATCTCAACATCGTTCGCGCGTGCGGAGACTATCCCCGGAGCTACGTGCAGGCATCGCGCGGATCGATCGGACACCAAGCTCCGGGGATAGTCTCCGAATGCAACTCCGCCGTCGCAGGCGAATACGAAGTTGAGATGGGTTCCAGTCTATGAGCAACTTCACCGACATCTTCGTTCGCAGGCCCGTACTGGCACTGGTGCTGTGCGCGGTGATGTTGCTGCTCGGTCTGCAGGCGGGCACGCAGCTTTCGCTGCGGGAATACCCGGAAGTGGAAAAGAGCGTGATCTTCGTGCGCGCCGTGTATCCGGGTGCCAGCGCGGAGACCGTTCAGGGCTTCGTCACTACACCTTTGCAACGCCGCATCGCGGCCGCCAAAGGTGTCGACTACGTGACCTCGAAGAGCGACCCAGGCGTTGCCGAAATCAGAGCGTGGGTGCGGCTCGGCGAGAACTCGACGGAAGTGCTGGGCGAAATCATCACCAAGGTCAACGAAGCACGCTTCGAGTTGCCGCGCGAGGTGGAGGATCCGGTCGTTTCCAACCGCACGGGCGGCGATGCCATGATGTATCTGGCGCTGCTGAGCGACGAAATGTCGGTTCAGCAGACCGCCGACTATGCCATGCGCTCGATTCAACCCGTGCTCAGCACGGTGGAAGGCGTTGGTGAAGCGCGACTGTTGGGCAGCGGCATGTTCGCCATGCGCGTCTGGCTCGACCCGATGCGGATGGCGGCATTCGGTGTGACTGCCACGGACGTCAACAACGCCATTCGCCGGGACAACTACACCTCTGCGGCGGGTACTACACGTGGTGAGCTGGTGCGCGCGAGTGTGGATGCGCAAACCGACCTCGAGAGTCCGGATGCCTTCGCTGCCATCGTAGTGCGGCAGGAGGGTAATCAGCGTGTGACGCTCGGTGATGTCGCCAAAGTCGAACTTGCGAGTGAAAGTTACGAGTCTGCGGTGTACTCCAGCGGCAAGAAGACCGTGTTCATTGCGATTACCGAGGCGCCAGGTGCCAATCCGCTCGAGATGGCGGCGCGCGTCAAGGCGAAGATCAACGAACTGAACAGCCAATTGCCGGCCGACATGACGATCTTCCTCGACTCCGATCTGTCGATCTACATTGGTGAGGCGCTCGAGGAAGTGGTGCAGACGCTGATCGAGGCCTCGATCATCGTCGTGCTCGTGATTCTGCTGTTCCTGGGCTCGCTGCGGGTCGTCGCGATTCCGATCGTTGCGATCCCCCTGTCGCTGATCAGCGTGCTGTTTCTCATCTGGTTGATGGGATTCTCGATCAACCTGCTCACCTTGCTCGCCATGGTCATCGCCATCGGCCTGGTGGTCGACGACGCCATCGTCGTGGTGGAGAACGTGCATCGGCACATCGAGGAGGGCCAGACGCCATTGCAGGCCGCATTGGTCGGTGCACGCGAAGTGGCATTTCCGGTCATCGCCATGACTCTCACACTGGTGGCGGTGTATCTGCCAATCGGCTTTCTCGGTGGACTCACGGGGGTGCTGTTCAGCGAATTCGCGCTCACGCTGGCGGGCGCAGTCGTGGTGTCGGGCGTCGTTGCTCTGGTGCTGAGCCCCATGATGTGCGCGTATCTGCTCAAAGATCACGATCATCAGGGTGCGGTCGCGGACTGGCTCGACGCCCGGTTCGCCGACCTGCATCGGCTCTACGAACGGTGGCTCGGCTATTGTCTCGACAATCGTGGCGCCGTGCTGCTGTTCGCGGTTGTGATCTTCGTGAGCCTGCCAGCGCTCTACATGCTCACGCAGAAGGAACTGTCGCCGAAGGAGGACAGCGGCGGCATCTTCGCCGTCGCGACGCCACCCGACTACGGCAATCTCGAGTACACCACCTACTTCCTCGAGCAGATGGTCGCGGCCTGGCGCACGGTGCCCGAAGTCACGCACTCCTGGCAGGTCAACGAACCGACGTCGGTGTTCGGTGGCGTGGTCCTCAAGCCGTGGTCGGAGCGCACACGCACACTCGAAGAAGTGCGTCAGGAAATTCAGAGCAAGTACAACCGCATCAGCGGGCTCGAAGTCTTCACTTTCGCCGAGGGCGGGCTGCCAGGCGCATCGTCCGGACTGCCCGTGCAGTTCGTGATCTCGGCGAACGTCGGCTACGAGGAGTTGAACCGTGTCGGCGAAGAGGTCTTGAACAAAGCTCGACAGTCCGGTGTGTTCGCCTTCGTCAACAAGGATCTGCGGTTCTCCCGTCCCGAGGTTGGCGTGAGCATCGACCGCGAACTCGCGTCACGACTCGGCATATCGATGGCGGAGATCGGTGAAACCCTGCAGATCATGCTCGGCGAAGCGGAAACAAACCGCTTCAGCATGGAGGGGCGTAGCTACAAGGTCATCCCACAGGCCGATCGGGGCTTTCGTCTCACCAAGGAATGGCTGGAACGCTACTACCTGCGCACCTCGTCGGGCTCGTTAGTGCCCATGAGCACGGTGATCACCGTCGATCAAACCGTGAAGCCGAATACGCTCAAGCAGTTTCAGCAGTTGAACAGCGTGACGGTGCAGGGGCTCGTCATGCCGCCGAATTCCCTGGGCGACGGTCTCGCCTTCCTCGAGAATGCCCTGAAGGAAGTTGCACCGGCGGGTTACCGCGTGGGGTACGAAGGCGAGTCGCGTCGATTCGTCGAGGAGAGTCAGACCTTCCTTGGGTTGTTCGCGATGTCACTCGTGTTCATCTATCTGGTGCTGTCTGCCCAGTTCAACAGTTTCCGCGATCCGTTCATCGTGTTGATCAGTGTCCCGCTGTCGATCTTTGGTGCGCTCGTGCCGCTGGCGCTCGGGTTCGCGACGCTCAACATCTACACGCAGGTGGGTTTACTCACGCTCATCGGACTCATCAGCAAACACGGCATTCTCATCGTCGACTTCGCCAACCACCGGATCGACGAAGGCGCCGATCGCCGCGCTGCAGTGCTCGAAGCCGCCGGGCTGCGGCTGCGACCGATCCTGATGACGACGTTTGCAACCGTACTGGGCGTGGTGCCGCTTCTCACCGCATTCGGCGCCGGCGCGAACTCGCGATTCGCGATCGGACTCATGATTGCCGCGGGAATGATGGTGGGCACGCTCTTCACGCTGTTCGTGCTGCCTACGTTCTATCTGGTCGTGGGGCGGAAGCGAAGGGCTGCATCGGTCGATGAGCAGCTGCCGGAGCCCGGCACTCCGGCGCGCGCCACGTAGCGCGCCATGTCACCAGCTTCCCGAACCATGCGGAAGTGGTCTTGGATTGCGATGATCTTGATCGCCGGGCTCTCACCGCCCGCGCTTGCCGAGCGCGCGTGGATGACCCTCCGCACCGACAGTTTCGGCGTCGTCTCACAGCTTCGCGAACGGGACACGCAGCGCTGGGCGGCTGAATTCGATCAGTTCATTGGCGCTCTGCAAAGTGCGTACGCGATGCCGCCCGAAGCGCTGCCGCCGCTCACCATCGTGCTGTTCGATCGGCCGAGCAGTTTCGCGCCATATCGGCCGGTCACCGAATCCGGCCGCGCGCGCAAGGTAGAGGGCATGTTCGGGCGGCGCCTTGGCTGGAGTGTCATCGGGCTCGCCGGCGCCAAGCGTTCGGCGGAAACCCGCCGCGTCGTGCAGCACGAAGCCGTGCACTGGTTTTTCAGTGGTTACGCGAGCGAATTCCCGCTCTGGCTCGGCGAGGGGTTCGCCGAGGTGTATTCGACGTTCGAAGTGGTGGACGGTGAGGGGCGGCTCGGCGCACCAATACCCGAGCATGTGGCGTACTTGAACGCCGTCGGCTTGCAACCGATGGCCGAATTTCTGAGTGTCGGTCGGGACGAAGCGCTACATGAAAACCGCACCTACTATCCGCAGGCGTGGGCGTTCGTGCACTACTGCATGTTCGGTAACGGTGGCGCCGAGCGATCGCGTCTCACGGAATTTCTGAAGCTGCTGCCCACGCGCTCTACCGAAGACGCCTTTCTGCAGGCATTCGGCGTGTCCTTCAAGGATTTCGATCGCACCCTGCGTCGGTATCTGGATGGCGGCCGCTACGCTGTCGCCCGGGTCAGTGTCGAGGGTGCCGATGCTGCGCGAAGCCTGACGCCCGCGTCGACGACACAGGTCGAGTTCGCGCTTGGTCGACTGGCGTTGGTGGGCGGCAACATGGATCTCGCAGAGCGACATGCGCAAGCTGTGATCACCGCGGTGCCCGAGCGCCCGGAGGGCTACGAGATTCTCGCCCATGCCCGTTATCAGGCGGAGAACACGGCCGGAGGCAGCGAGGCCACGGCTCGAGCCATTGCGCTCGGTACCCGCGATGCCACGCTGTTCCTCATCGAGGCGCAGCGACTCGTTACTGCGCACTTATCCGACAGCGAATGGCTCGACCAGGCCATCCCGCCGCTGCAGGCACGCGCGATCGCCGATTCGGTTGCGCAATCCCTTGCGCTGCATCCGCACAACGCCGAAGCGTTCCAGCTCCTAGCGATTGCGCTCGCCAATGTGCCGGCGCTCTCGGCCGACGACGTCGCGCTCCTCGACCGCGGCGAACGGCTCTTCCCCAAGAGCGGGCTCATGCCCCTTGCGCGCGCCACCGCCGCCTATCGACGCGGTGATTCAAGCTTGGCGCGCGCGCTGCTTCTCGAGTCTCGCTCCGAAGGGCGGGAACTTCCGCCTGGCATGCGCCTGCACAGCCGCTCGCTCGGTGAGCGCTGGCTGTTCGAGGAGATATCCGGCGCGCTCAGCAACGCGGGCGCGCCCGATGACCTGGACGCGGTG
>JBFKCZ010000257.1:0-4942 GCA_041620035.1 Pseudomonadales bacterium | reverse complement strand
GGCGTGAGGATGGCAAGTTCGAAGGGCTCGAATTCAGCGCATGACGGTCTTCGCGCCCGAAGGAGGGTGTTGTGGGAGCGGGCTTGCCCGCGAATAGCCCATTGATTTCTTTGGATCCCTTCGCGCCCAAGGGCGCTCCCACAGGGTCTTCGATGACTTTTGTGACACCCTCCGAAGGGCGATCCCACGCCAGCTTGAAAGCGCATGGCGGCGGGCAGATCATCACGACGACGTCCTAGGAGCACACACATGAAGTCACCGATTTGCGATCTGCTCGGCATCGAGTTCCCCCTCATCGCCTTCACCCACTGCCGCGACGTCGTGGTGGAGGTTTCGAAGGCGGGCGGCATGGGCGTACTGGGTGCTGCCGGCTACGGCCCCGAAGCGCTCGAAATCGAGCTGAAGTGGATCGACGACCACATCGACGGCAAGCCCTATGGCGTGGATCTCATCGCCCCGACGAGCATGGCCGTCACCGACGACAACAACTCTCCCGAGGAGATTCTGAGCCGGGTGCCGGATGAGCACCGCAACTTCGCGGCAGGCATTCTCGCCCGCCACGACATCGACTCATCCGACGTCTACCGCAATCAGCGCGCCGGCGGCGGTGGTTTCCTCACCAAGAACCGTGCGACCAACATCATCGACGTCGCATTCGCGCACCCCATCAAGCTGATCGCCAATGCGCTCGGTGTGCCGCCGCGCTACATGCTGGAGATGGGCAAAGCGCGCAACGTCGCGGTGGCGGCGCTGGTGGGTGCGAAGGAACACGCCGTCAAACAGGTCGAAGCCGGCGTCGACATTCTGGTGGTGGCGGGCACCGAAGCCGGCGGCCACTGCGGCGAGGTGTCGACGCTCGTGCTGGTACCGGAGGTCTGCGAAGCCGTGAAGGACTCGAACGTCCCCGTGCTCGCCGCCGGCGGCATCGTCACGGGTCGACAGATGGCCGCGTGCATGGCCATGGGTGCTGCCGGCGCGTGGACGGGCTCGGTTTGGCTCACCACGTCGGAGGCCGAAACCTCGCCCGTGATCAAGGAGAAGTTCCTCGCCGCCAACTCCCGCCAGACCGTGCGTTCGAAAGCCCGCACCGGCAAGTACTCACGCCAGTTGCGCTCACCCTGGACCGACGCCTGGGAATCCGAAGAAGCGCCCGAGCCACTGCCGATGCCTCTGCAGTCGCTCGTCAGCGAAGCACCGCTCGCGAAGATCACGAAGCTCGCGGAAGGTGGGCATAGCGGCGCGCGACAGCTCGCCACCTTCTTCGTGGGTCAGGGTGTTGGGCTCATGAACTCCGTGCAGTCGACGAAGGCCGTAGTGTACGAATTCATGCAGGACTATCTGGCGGCGACGGAGCGGCTGAAGGCGACGCTGGAGGATTAGCGCGCCAAGATTTGTGGGAGCCAAAAAAAGAAAGCCCCGCACAAGCGGGGCTCTCCTTAACCCAGAGGGTTCGGGTGCGGGGATCGCAGTGCCCACCTTTCGGCTTCAACCGCGATTCTCGCGCCCGAGTGGCTGACCCTTGAGTACACACGTCTATGCACTGTTGTCAGCCGACTCAAGTCGTTATTTAACGACGCGTTGCATGCGTCGCCTGCTCCGGACTCGATCTATGTCCTCGGCAGGATCGGGTTCGTGACCCGGGACACCGGCTGGACTAGTCAGCCTGCATCCCCTTTCGCGTACGCTAGGTACTCACCCTTGAGCCACCTTTGCCTTGGTGACCCTGGCCTGGCAGGGCCTTAGCGGATCGTGCAGTGATTTGAACCCTCGTTTCCGAGCATTCGCTCGCTGTCCGTCCGTGGAATCTAAGTTACCACCGCCCACGAATTCGTAAACTGAAATGTCGTCCACCAGCCTGTGCATAACCACTGGATAACCGTGTGAATGACTTGTGCGGAGCCTGGTAACAGGCTCGCGCTGCGTGTGGATAAGGCGCTCGAGCGCCCGTCATGCGTGCACATGCACGGACTTGAGAATCTTTCATGACGCGATCTGCCGGCGGCCGAAATCAGGCAGCGGTCGCTGCGCTGAGCACGATCAACACCTGACCGTTGGCGACCTGTTCACCCGCCGAGACCTTCACCGCGTCCACGGCACCGTCGATGGGCGCCGTGATGCGATGCTCCATCTTCATCGCCTCGAGAATCACCAGGAGTTGTCCCTTCTCCACCGCATCGCCCGGCTTGACGAAGGTCTCCACGACTTTGCCCGGCATCGGGGCCGTCATGCCGCCTTGGAATTCCTTGGCGCCCGGTGGTACGAACCGCGGCAATTCCTCGATCGCGACATCGCCGCGTGAGCCGCTGACGAACCAGGCGGATCCCCGGCACTCGACCATTGCGCTCACCCGCAATCCGTCGATGTCGACATCCACGCGACCCGTACCGGCCGCATAGGGCATCACGGTGTAGTCCGTGTCGGCAATCCGCACGACGAACGTACCCCCACGTCGACTCTGATACGCGACGAGCACTTCGGTGCCGTCATGGCGGAAGCTCGAGCGTTGCGGCGGCGTGACGGAGTTGCGCCAGCCGGATCGAACGGTCTTCATCAGCGTCGCCGCGGCGCGCCGTTGGGCCTGCGCTTCGATGACGATGGCGATCAGCGCTTCATGCAGCTCATCACGACCGACCGCACGAACGCGACTCGGCTTCACGCGATCGATGAAGTCGGTGGTCGTGTCACCAGCAAGGAATTCCGGCGTACGCAGCGTCGCGACGAGAAAGTCGCGATTGGTCGTGAGCCCATGGATGCGTGTCGTTTCCAGCACGCGTGCCAGACGCAATGCGGCTTCGCGCCGCGTGGGCGCATGCACGATGACCTTGGCCATCATCGGATCGAACTCGATGCCGATCTCGCTGCCCGATTCCACGCCGGAATCGAAGCGTGCCTGCGCCGCCGTGGACGGCGCCCAGACCATCACGTGCCCTGGCGTCGGCAGAAATCCGCTGATGGGATCTTCCGCGTACACCCTCGCCTCGATGGCGTGCCCGGTGATCGAAAGATCATCCTGTGAATACCCGAGCGGCTCGCCTTCGGCGATGCGCAGCTGTTCCCGTACCAGATCGAGGCCCGTGATCTCTTCCGTCACGGGGTGCTCCACCTGCAGCCGCGTATTCACTTCGAGAAACCAGAAGTCGTCGCCGTCGACGAGGAATTCCACCGTACCGGCGGACGCATAGCCGATGGCACGACCAGCTGCCACGGCGGCATCGCCCATGCGGGCGCGCAATGCCGGCGTGAGCGCGGGCGACGGCGCTTCTTCGATGATCTTCTGATGGCGTCGCTGAATGGAGCACTCGCGCTCGAAGCAGTGCACGAGGTTGCCGTGCAGATCGCCCAGGATCTGAATCTCCACGTGCCGCGACACCGCAAGGTAGCGCTCGATGAAAACGGTGTCGTCACCGAACGACGATCCGGCCTCACGACGCGCACTGGAGATAGCGGCTTCCAGTTCCCGCGGTTCCTGCACGATGCGCATGCCGCGGCCGCCGCCACCGGCCGAGGCTTTGATCAGTACCGGGTAACCGATCTTCTTCGCGGCTGCCGCCGCATCTTCGCCCGCCTTCAGCTCCTGGGCCGGCAGCGTTGGTACTTCGGCCTTCTGCATGATCCGCTTGGCCGAGAGCTTGTCGCCCATCGCACGAATGGCCGCGGGCGAAGGTCCGACCCACGTGATGCCGGCTGCAGTCACGGCTTCCGCGAACGCGGCGTTTTCCGACAGAAATCCATAACCGGGATGCAGTGCATCGGCCCCCGATCGACGGCATGCCGCCAGCACTTTCTCGACATTGAGGTAGGTGTCCGTCGACGTGGCGCCGCGCAGCGCGATCGCGACGTCCGCTTCCTTCACGAATGGCGCCTGTGCATCGCTGTCGGCGTATACCGCCACCGTGCTGATACCGCGGTCGCGCGCCGAACGCATGATGCGCCGTGCGATCTCGCCGCGGTTGGCGACGAGCAGCCGGGTGATCGGTTTCGTTACATGCGCCATGTGCCGAACTCCTTGGTACCCGCGACCTTGTCGTTGTGGCACGCCGACAACGCGATGCCAATCACGTCGCGCGTGTCACGCGGGTCGATCATGCCGTCATCGGAGACCCGCGAGGTGGCGAACAGACCCTTCGACCGTTCTTCGGCCCAGTGCTCGGCAATGGCCGCACGTTTCGCATCCGCCTCCTCGTCGAATTTCAGTCCGCGTCGTTCGGCCGCCGCGCGCTGCACGATGGTCATGACACCGGCCATCTGCTTCGGCCCCATCACCGCGATCTTCGCGGTCGGCCAGATGAATACGAACCGGGTGCCGAAGGCGCGCCCGCTCATACCGTAGTTGCCGGCGCCGTAGGATGCACCGACGATGATGGTGATGTGCGGCACCGTGGAGTTGGTGACCGCGTTGATCATTTTCGAACCGTTCTTGGTGATACCGCGCTGCTCGAAATCGGTACCCACGATGTAGCCGGTGATGTTGTGGAGGAACAGCAGCGGCACGTCGATCTGATTGCAGAGCTGAATGAACTGCGCCGCTTTCTCCGACGATTCGGAAAACAGCGCACCGTTGTTGCCGAGAATGCCGATGGGAAAACCGTGCACCGATGCCCATCCACAGACGAGGGTCGGACCGTACAACGGCTTGAACTCCTCGAATCGCGATCCATCGACGATGCGCCCGATTACTTCACGCATGTCGAATGGCGTCTTCAGATCCTTGGAGACGATACCGAGCAGATCCTCCGGATCGTGCACGGGATCGTCCGGGGGCAAGGTCGGGCCCGGCCCTTTCTTCTTCCAGTTGAGATGAGAAACCACTTCCCGGCACATGCGGATGCCGTCCATCTCGTCTTCGGCCAGGTAGTCGCCGAGACCCGAGACTGTGCAATGCATGTCGGCGCCGCCGAGGCTCTCCTCATCGGCATCCTCACCGGTGGCCATCTTCACCAGC
>JBFKCZ010000256.1:0-4943 GCA_041620035.1 Pseudomonadales bacterium | reverse complement strand
TCCTCGTGCTGCAGCCCTTCGCCGTTCAACGTCGTACGCCCCGCTGTGCCTCCCAGGAGGAAGCCTCGCGCCTGCATGTCTCCGGCCGCCCAGCAGAGGTCGCCGACCCGCTGGAAACCGAACATGGAATAGTAGATGTAGAAGGGTACGAGGGTGAGGGCGTGACTACTGTACGACGTCGCCGCGGCAAGCCATGCCGAGAAAGCGCCGGCCTCGTTGATCCCCTCTTCCAGCACCTGTCCTTCTTTCGATTCCCGGTACGCGGCAATCTCGCCCGAGTCTTCCGGTTCGTAGAGTTGGCCTTCGGAGGAGTAGATGCCGAGTTGTCTGAACATGCCTTCCATGCCGAACGTGCGGGCTTCGTCCGGCACGATTGGCACCACGCGTGGGCCCATGCCTTTGTCGCGCACCAGCGTCTGCAGCATTCGTACGAACACCATCGTCGTCGACACGGCGCGCTCGCCCGTGCCCTTCAGCTGTGCATCGAAGATCTCGAGCGCCGGCACTGGCACATCACCCGACACGGTGACGCGTTTCGGCATGAATCCACCCAGCTTTTCCCGCTGCCGGCGCAGGTAGACCATCTCGGGGGTGCCACTCGGCGGCCGGAAGTACGGCACCTTCTCGAGCTGTTCGTCGGTGAGCGGAATGTCGAAGCGGTCGCGGAACGACTTCAGGCTCTCGGCGTCGAGTTCCTTGGCCTGGTGCGTGGTGTTCTCCGACTCGATCTCGTCACCCATGCCGTAGCCCTTCACCGTCTTGGCGAGGATGACGGTTGGCTCGCCCTTGTGATGGACAGCCGCGTGATACGCCGCATACACCTTGAATGGGTCGTGGCCGCCGCGGTTGAGCCGCATGATGTCGTTGTCGGTGAGCTGCTCGACCATCTTCAGCAACTCGGGGTGCTTACCGAAGAAATGTTCGCGCGTGTAGGCGCCACCATGGGCCTTGTAGTTCTGGTACTCACCATCGACGGTTTCGTTCATGCGCTGCTGAAGCAGTCCGGCATCGTCACGCGCGAACAGAGGGTCCCACAACCTGCCCCACACGACCTTTATGACGTTCCAGCCGGCACCGCGAAAGGTCCCCTCGAGTTCCTGGATGATCTTTCCGTTGCCTCTGACGGGCCCATCGAGGCGCTGGAGATTGCAATTCACCACGAAGATGAGATTGTCGAGCCGTTCGCGCGCGGCCAGCCCCAGGGCACCCAGTGACTCCGGCTCATCGGTCTCGCCATCACCGAGGAAGGCCCAGACCTTCCTGTCGCCCATCGGTGCAAGGCCGCGGCTGTCGAGGTACTTCATGACGTGGGCCTGGTAGATCGCCTGAATCGGACCGAGCCCCATGGAGACCGTGGGGAACTGCCAGTAGTCGGGCATCAGCCAGGGGTGCGGATAAGAAGACAAACCGCCGCCGCCCACCTCCCGCCGGAACCGATCCAGGTCTTTTTCCTCCAAACGCCCCTCGAGATAGGAACGCGCATAGATACCGGGCGCGCAATGCCCCTGGAAATAGATCAGGTCGCCCGGCGCCGACTCATTCGGCGCCCTGAAGAAGTAGTTGAACCCCACATCGTAGAGTGTGGCCGCCGACGAGAAGGTTGCGATGTGGCCGCCCAGATCCTCACCTGTCGAATTGGCCCGCATCACCATGGCCAGCGCATTCCAGCGGATGAGCGAGCGGATACGCCGTTCCATGAACAGATCGCCCGGCATGAATGCTTCGCGGTCTGCCGGGATCGTGTTCCGGTACGGTGTGGTGATCGTGTACGGCAGTCGCGCACCCGTCCGGGTCATGCGCGAGGAGAGTCGTTCCAGCAGGAAATTTGCCCGGTCTACGCCATCGTTCTCGAGAACGTACTCCAGAGCATCGAGCCATTCGCGCGTCTCATCGACGTTGGCATCAGCCATGTTTCTCGGAAAAGCCATGTCCCTCGCCCGTCAGGATGCAACCCAAGTGTAGTGTGTGCCCCACAGCCGCGCGGCACCCCGAACGCCGCTGGCGGCACCATGCCTCGCGGGAACGATCGGCGTCGTAACGATATCGGAGAACACATAGGGATGCCAAAGTGACGCGACCCTGTCGTACAACCTCACGATCCGTGAGACTCCGCCGCCGACCACGATCACGTCAGGATCGAGCAGATTGAGGATTTGCGCCAGACTGCGCGCGAGCATGTGGAAGTACAGTTCCATCGTCAGCCCATGGTGCTCTTCCGGTGACGCAGCGATCGACCGTGCGTCGAGCGCTTCGCTCCACAGCAGCCGGTTCGTCTGTGCGAGACCCACGCCGGAGAGAAACGTCTCGACGCAGTTGACCCGCCCGCAATAGCAGGGACGGTCGGCGAGCCGTCGTTCGAGACGCGCAATCGAATAGGGCAAGTCAACGTCGCGCCGCAACAGCGGCATGGGCGAGTGCCCCCACTCCCCCGCGATCGCGTTACGGCCAATGAGCAGTTCGCCATCGATGACGATGCCACCACCGACTCCCGTGCCGAGTATCGCGGCGAAGACGCAGTTTGCATCGCTCGCGGCGCCATCGAACGCTTCCGAGAGCGCCAGGCAATTGGCGTCGTTCGCCATTCGTACACGTGCACCGAGCCGTTCGGTCAGATCCGTCAGCAGCGGTCGATCGTTGAGCCAGGTCGAATTGCAGTTGTGCATTGCTCCGACGTCGGCACGCCAGGCACCCGGCGTACCGATCCCCACAGCGCACCGCGTGCCCACCAACGCATCGTACCGCTCGACGATGCCAGTGATCGCCGACACGGTCGCGGCATAATCGTCGCGCGGTGTCGGCATGTGTACACGCTCGGATGCCACATTGTCGGGGCTGAGCAGTATCGCTTCGATCTTCGTGCCACCGAGGTCGATGCCGATGCGAGGTGGGTTCACTTCCGCCAACGATCGCCAATGAGGCGCAAGAACATCGGCCAATGGAATGCGTGGCCCGGGTCGGTCTTCCGCCCCGGTGCCACATCGCTGTGCCCTACCACGTTCGCGAGGGGGATGCGCGGGTACCGTTGCATGAGCGCCACCGTGATGTCCGCCAGCGTCTCGTACTGCACCGTCTCGTAGGGACTCGCATCGGTGCCTTCGAGTTCGATACCGATCGCAAAGTCGTTGCAACCACACCGACCTCGATGGCTCGAGACACCGGCATGCCACGCGCGCAGATCGAACGGCACGAACTGCGTGATCTTTCCGCGGCGATCGACCAGGAGGTGGGAGGAAACGGCAAGGCCCGCAAGATCGCTCAATCGGGGATCAGTCGAACAGTCGAGGCAGTTCTGGAACAGCTGCTCGACATGCGGGCCACCGAACTCTCCGGGCGGAAGGCTGATGCCATGGACGATCAGCAGTTCGACATCGCAACCGGGGGGACGCTCGTCGCAGTTGGGCGAGCGCACGCGGCGCGCACCCTCGAGCCAATGGGCCATGTCGACTTTCACCGCAGCATGCTGGCACGGCCCTGGCGCCCCGGCAACATGCGCTAAGATTTCCGGATTGGTAGCGGAGTGTCGGTCGTGATGTTGGATGCGTTGATCGAGGACGCGGTGATCGCAAACGTACGCAGCGCGCTCGCCGAAGACGTCGGAGAAGGTGACATCAGCGCACAGCTCATCGCCGCCGATGCCAAAGCGGTGGCCGAAATCATCACCCGCGAGGACGCGATCTTCTGCGGTCGACGCTGGGCCGAGGAAACCTGCCGCCAGGTGGACCCGCGAATCGTTCTGGAGTGGCAGGTCGCCGACGGCGATCGAGTGTCTGCCAACTCGCGCCTCGTCCGCCTCCACGGGCCAGCGCGGGGCCTGCTCACCGCCGAGCGAACCATGCTGAATTTCATCCAACTCCTGTCCGGTACCGCGACCCTCGCGAGCCGCTACGCCGAACTGGTGCGCGCTCTACCGATCGCGGTGCTCGACACGCGTAAGACGATTCCGGGGCTCCGCGTCGCACAGAAGTACGCCGTGCGCTGCGGCGGCTGCCGCAACCACCGCCTCGGTCTGTTCGACGCATTCCTGATCAAGGAGAACCACATCGCGGCGGCGGGTTCCATCCACGCCGCCGTGAAAGCCGCACGGGCGATCAAACCCGGCGCCCCGGTGGAAGTCGAAGTGGAGAACATTGAGGAACTGCGCACAGCGCTGGCAGCCGGCGCAGATATCATCATGCTCGATGACTTCTCGCTCGACGACATGCGTGCTGCGGTGGCTCTGAACCGGAGTCAGGCGAAACTCGAGGCCTCCGGCAGCGTGAACCTGCAGTCCCTTCCGGCGATTGCGGCCACGGGCGTCGACTACGTATCGGTGGGCGAGATCACGAAACGGATTTCGCCCATCGACCTGTCGATGCGCTTCAAGGACTGAACCATGTCGAGATATCGCGCGTTTGCAATTCACTTCGCGATCAGCTTCGCAATTTTCGTCATGCTCGCCTGGGTACTGCTCTACATCTGGTACCCGGAGTTTCTCTTCGCAACCGACGGCGGATGGGAGGGCATGCGCATCATCATCGCAGTAGATCTCGTCTTGGGACCGTTGCTGACGCTGATCGTCTTCAAATCGGGCAAGCCCGGGCTCAAATTCGACCTCACGGCGATTGGTACTTTGCAGCTCGTCTGCCTGGTGGCTGGCACGCTAGTGGTCTATACGCAACGACCCGTGGCGATCGTCTACGTGGACGGCATCTTCTTCTCGATGAGCAAGCAGGACTATGTCGATGTCGGCGCTGAGGCGCCCGAGTTGGGGCTGCTCTCGAAGCCAAAGTGGTTCATGGTCGACATCCCGGCCGACCCCCATGAACAATCGGAGCTGCGTCAAGCCATGTTCAAGATGGGGCGTCCGCTGCGTGCGGCCACCGAGCGCTACGTGGCGTTCGACCCGTCAGCGCTCAAGGAGCAGGACGCCACACGACTCGACATACTCGAGGACCTCGATCGCG
>JBFKCZ010000255.1:0-4956 GCA_041620035.1 Pseudomonadales bacterium | reverse complement strand
GGCCACGAGGTGCTGCTGATTCGGAAGCTGCGGGGCCACGGTGCCGGCAAGATCAACGCGCCGGGCGGTAAGGTGGACCGAGGGGAAACGCCGCTCGATGCGGCGCGCCGCGAGACGTGGGAAGAGATCTGCGTTCGCACGCTCGATCTGGCCTGTCGCGCCGAGCTGCGCTTCTTGGACGCCGACGGCTCATCGATGCGCGGTTTCGTATTCGTGACCGATCGGTTCTCGGGCGCGCCGAGGTCGACCGTCGAAGCGGACCCGTTCTGGTGTGCGACGCGCGACATCCCCTATGACGAGATGTGGGCCGACGATCGGATCTGGTTGCCCCGCGTGTTGACCGGTGAGTGCCTCGTGGGTGAATTTCTGATGCAAGGCGATGCGCTGCTCGACCACTACGTCACGGCGGTCGACTGTGCGGGTCTCGCGGTAGAAGCGGCCAGGCGGGTTGAGTAGCATCGCGACCGACACAGACGTGCGATTCGCGCGGTGGGGAGGCATGACGTGAGGATTGGTATATCCGTCACCAGCTCGTTTGGCGTGCGAGACGCGCGCTTGGGTGCGCGCTACATGGTCGAGCGCGCACGCGCGGCGCGGGATGCCGGCCTCGATTCGCTGTTCATCGGCGATCACCACGTGACGTCCGTACCCTACTATCAGAACTCGCCGATGCTCGGACGCATGCTCGCGGAATGGGGCAGTAATCCGGCGGGCGCTCTGTACCTGTTGCCGCTCTGGAACCCCGTACTCGTCGCCGAGCAAACCGCGACACTCGCGTCGATCTGCGAAGGGCGTTTCATCATGCAGTGTGGTCTCGGTGGTGACGCGAGGCAGAGCGGCGGCATGGGTGTCGACATTCGCTTTCGCCCGTCGATGTTCGAAGAGTCGTTGGCGACCATTCGCGCCTTGTGGGCGGGCGAGAGTGTCACGGCCGATGGCCGTTGGCGGCTGCACAAGAGCCGCATTGCGCCGTTGCCGCCGGAGCCTATCGATGTCTGGATCGGTGCATCCGCGAACACTGCGATCGAAAGAGCGGCACGGCTGGGTGATGCGTGGCTTGCCGATCCGGGCATGGACCTGGAGACGTGCCGCACCCGGATGAATTTGTATCGGGCGGCGTGTGAGCGCCACGGTAGAAGTCCATCGACCATCGCGATTCGCCGCGACGTGTACGTCGGGGAAAGTGCCAGCGAAGCGCGCTCGTCCATGGCTCCGTACATCGCCAAGGGCTATCGCGGATTTTCGCCCGACGCTCTGCTGATCGGCGACGTTGCCGAGATCGCGGCGCGCGTTGCCGAGCTCGGCAGCATCGGATTCACCGACGTCATCGTGCGTAACATCACGACGGATCAATCACAGGCGCTCGCCACCATCGAACGTCTCGCCGAAGTGCGCGAGCGCGTCAACGCGTGATCAGCATCGATGCGTTGCGCCGCATTCGCGCCATTGCGCAGACCGGGCGCGCGTACTCGAAGGACGCATTCGATCTCGAACGGTTCGCGGAACTCGGTGACATCGCAGAGTCGCTCATAGCGGCGGATGCGGATGTCGACCGTGAACGCGTGCGGGCGTTGTACGCCGTGGAGCGCGGATATCCCACACCGAAAGTAGACGTGAGAGCAGGCGTGTTTCGCGGTGACGACGTGCTACTGGTCAAAGAAGCTGCAGACGGCCGGTGGTCGCTGCCCGGTGGCTGGGCCGACGAACAGGAGAGTCCGAGCGAGTCGATCGTGCGCGAAGTGCGTGAAGAGTCGGGTTACGCCGTACGTGTGGTCAAGTTGGCGGCATTGAAAGACCGCTCGCTGCATCCCTACAGTCCGCCGCGGCTAGAGCACGTTTACAAACTGTTCTTCGTCTGCGAACTACTCGGCGGTGCGCCCTCGACCAGCCTGGAAACGACGGCCGCGCAGTTCTTCCCCAGAACGGCACTGCCGGCGCTGTCCGTGGGGCGAACGCTGGCGGCGGATATCGAGATGCTCTATCGGCACAGCCGCGAACCGCAGCTTCCTACTCAGTTCGATTGATTCTGCGATGTGCAGCGCCATCGACCACCTTCGAAGCGTCGCTGCACGACCGAAACCTGAGGGGGTGCCTCAGCTAAGGGGAGAGAACAAAAAACGATGAGGAGCGCAACTGCGCGCAGATCTGCCCCACCACCCGTCGACAATGGCTCTGAACGAGTGTCCTAGCCTAGCGTCTAGCGCCACGTACGTCGTCGGAGGAGGTGGGCTGGTTTCGGGCGTCAACCCCAGTGCCGTGGGTTGGCAACGGACGTTGTACAGAGGCTCCAGATTGGCTCACGTATCGTCAGGGCACCGTTGGCGCTGGCATGCGGACGTGACGTCACGCCCGAGCCTAGCGCCGCGGTAACTATCCGCCTCCTCCCTACAGATCGTTGATCGCCACGAAGCACGGCGTATCGTAGGCCAGCGTCCCCGTCTCGGTGTCCCACAGCTGGAACCGCAAACCGAAGTAGGTCTCGACGACACCCGATCCTTCGAGCTCAGCTTGCGTGAATTGCCAACGGGCCCGACCGATACCGCGCCGGTCTGTCTCCAGATACAGCTCGAAGTGGACCGGAAATTCGAGGTTTCCCTGGCAAATCGTGTCGGGCACCCAGGCAAGGCCATCGACGACGTAAACGACTTCGTAGGTCGCGTGCGGCCGCGCACCGTTGACGAAGAAGTATTGGATCGATGCCTTGGGATCCCCTTCCGTGTGCACATCGGTCGCATGACCGGCTCGCAGTGCGGGGCTCGCATCGCCCTGGTCGACGTCGATCCAATCCAAGCGCACCGTGTGATGCGCCCGGTCGGCGTGCGCGATCGCTGCGAGGCAGAGCGCCAACATCGAAACCATCGTCAGTAGAACCTTCACGGCTGTTCCTCCCTAATCTGGTTGACCGGACCATGATCGGAGACTCGGTGCTGCGCTGTTCTGATAGTTTCCTGATGTTCTTCTGATGAACTCGCTGATGAATTCGGCGCCCTGCGGCACTAGACTCGAGCGACCTACGAGGCGAACGACCATGATTCGGTTTCGAGGTAGCCGGTTTAAGCTCGGCACGCATCGGATCGACCCAGATGCCAGCGAGATCGACGGCACGCACATCGGTACGACTGCAATGGACGTGCTCATGTGCCTCGACGAATCGTTGAGCGTGTACGCGCAGATGCTACGCGCCAGCGTTTTACGGGAGCTCACCAGGACAGATCTGGTGGTCGTCGAACCCGAGCTCGGAACCGCCCCGTTCGAACTACGCGGAATCGTTGGGCCCCGCACACGTAGCAGTGTCCGCGTTGCGTTCCGATTGGTGAGAACTGCTGATGGGCGTGTCCTGTGGTGTGACGACGCGATGTATAGGGGACGTGGAAAGCATCTCGAGCGTGCCGCTTTCATCGCGCGCACAGTCGAACATCAAGCTCGCCATCAACGTTTGCAACGCGAATCGAACACCACCCGCGAGCACATTCGTCGCGGCTTGCTCGAATGGGGCCGACTCGCCTTGAGTGATGGCGGCAGTGCGAAGGCTGCTCTTCGTCATTTCGAGCACGCAATCGATGAAGACCCCAGCTCAACCATGGCACATTCGATGCTCGCGATAATGCACGCCATTCGCTTCGGCTGGAGAATGCGTGCGGCGCGAGCGCTCCCGGGCGCCCACAAACAAGAGGCACAATGGCAGGCGGGAAGTCTCGCAATTGCTACCACGAGTTTCTACGCGTGCCGAGCGCTCGGTAACTCCGAAGATGCGTGGGTGTGGCTCGAGCGTGCTATCGCCAATCGCGAGTACCTGTTGATTGGAGCACTGAAGTGCAGCCATTCGCTTGCCGACATACGTACCGATAGACGCTACCCGCGAGTGCTTCAGTACCTCTCCGCTATCGAGGGCCTGGGTTCACCCACGGCATCGGTCGCGGCTCCTCGCTAACACAATTGACTGTCAATAGCGGGCCTGGCCACATCGAGACGGGCAACGACTCGTCCCCTTGGCAAGCTCCGAAGCGCATGTGGTCGTAGCGCGAAGCAGTCCGGATTCTTCATCGCGCGCCATTGTTCATAGCCGAAGCCCGGGCCGATCGAACTCAGCAGCGCGCGATTGCGTTGCGATCGACGTCGTTGGCGACCCCATGGCTTCGATGGTGTCGAGTCGCGCGATCGCAGCGCGCCAGCGTGGGTCGTCGCGCAGCCAAGCGAGTGTCGGGGCGCCGCGCAGCAGGCCGATGAGCCGCCACTCGCGGTTCTCCACCGCCCGCTCGAGCCATACGAAGGCGTGGTCGAGGTCCTCGAGCGCGACCAGGCCGAGAAGCTGGAAGCGGCCGAGTTCAGCGTGCCTGACTGCCACTTGGCTTCGTTGTCTCTGAGGATCTGCCGGGCGAGTTCGATCTCGCCGATCGTCGCCAACGCCTTGGCAAACGGGTGAGGATGCGTGCGCTCGTACAGCGACCGGACCTGGTCGAGGGTCCGCCGCGACTCGGCGATGTCCCCGGCGCGGTGACAGATGTCGAACTTGATGAGCAGCGGGTAGAGCGGTGGCCTCGCGTGGAGGGCGTTCGCGCGGTCGATCTCGCGGCGGGCGTCGTCGAAGAGCCCCACGCTGTCGAGCGACCGGGCGAGCATCACATGGGCGACCATCTGATCCTGCAACGCGTCGTACTCGATCGCGCTGCGGTAATGGGAGATCGCTTCCGGAAAGCGACCCTGCGCGAAGTAGGCGTCGCCGAGCCTCGCCTCAGCGATGCCGTTGTAGACGCCATCCGTGCGCCGGGCATGTTCCACGTTTGCGATCGCCGATGGGTAGTCGAGGTCGAGCATCAGGTTGACCTGTCCCAGCGCATAGGTCGCATTCGGATCGACCGACAGCGCCTGCCGGGCATAGTGATGCGCCAGGGGAATAGCCTGCGGTGCGCGCAGCGTTCCGCCGAGCCGGTTGGCGTACATGATCGCCATCATCTG
>JBFKCZ010000254.1:0-4973 GCA_041620035.1 Pseudomonadales bacterium | reverse complement strand
CGATGGAATCGGCGACGACGCCACCGCCTGCTTCGATGTACAGCGTGCCGTCCTTGATGACCGCCGTGCGGATGGCGATGGCGGTGTCCATATTGCCGTTCCAGGCGAGGTATCCCACCGCGCCGCCGTAGATGCCACGTTTGACCGGCTCGAGTTCGTCGATGATTTCCATGGCACGGATCTTCGGTGCGCCGGACAGCGTTCCCACGGGCAACGTCGCGCGCAGCACGTCGATTGCGTTCTTGCCGGCTTTCAGCTTGCCGACGACGTTGGACGAGATGTGCATCACGTGTGAGTACCGTTCGATCACGAACTGCTCCGTCACCTCCACCGATCCCGTCTCAGCGACGCGGCCCACGTCGTTGCGGCCGAGATCGATCAACATCAGGTGTTCGGCGATTTCCTTCGGGTCGGCGAGGAGTTCCGCTTCCATCGCCAGGTCTTCCTCGTCGGTGTGGCCGCGACGGCGGGTGCCGGCCAGAGGCCGATTCACGATCGTGCCGTCCTCGACGCGCGCGAGAATTTCCGGCGAAGAACTCACGATCTGAAACTCGTCGAGGTCCATGAAGTACATGTAGGGCGATGGGTTGAGGCTGCGCAACGCGCGGTAGAGGTTGATCGGCGCGGCGGAAAAAGGCAGCGACATGCGCTGCGCCAGTACGACCTGCATGACATCGCCCGCGGCAATGTACTCCCGGATCTTCTCCACCCCCGCGAGAAAAGCCTCGCGACCGTACTCCGAGACGAAATCGCTTTCCTCGATGGGCTGGTTTGCGCTCGACTCTTCGATGTCAGGCACCGCGCCTGCCAGGCGCCTCGCGGTCTGATGCTGGCGCTCGCGGGCTGCATCGAGGGCATTGGGTTGCGAAGGATCGACCAGGGTGATGATCTGCATGCGGCCCTTGACGTTGTCGAACACGATGACGTCGTCGGAAACCATCAACAGGATGTCTGGCGTGCCTAACGGATCTGGAGGGGCGCGACCCGCCAGCCGCTTTTCCACGTAGCGCACCGTGTCGTAGCCGAAGTAGCCGACGAGTCCACCGAAGAAGCGCGGCAGGCCAGGAACGGCCGCGACTTTGAACCGAGCCATGTAAGCCTCGACGAAGCCGAGCGGATCGTCGCTCTCGACCGATTCGGTGACGCGGCCATCCGATATCACCTCGATTGCGTTGCCGCGGACGACCAGTCGGGTGCGACAGGGCAACCCGATGATCGAATAGCGCCCCCACTTCTCTCCGCCCTGCGCCGATTCGAGCAGATAGGAGTAGGGGCCGGCTGCGAGTTTCAGGTAGGTGGACAGCGGCGTGTCGAGGTCGGCGAGCACCTCGTGGACGATCGGAATGCGGTTGAAGCCTTGATTCGCGAGATCGGCGAACTGTTCGGGGGTCATGACAAGCGTCTCTGGATTGGCGGGAATGTCCGTGTGCGCACGCGGCGCGGGCGATGGATCAGCGCCAACGGCGATGTGCGGAACCGCGTGCCTGCCGGGTCATTGCGGCATTACCAGAGAAGTGAACGGGCCGCAGCCTACTGCATGCCCGCAGGTCCTTCAATCCGGAGACTGTCCCCGGAGACGGAGACTATCCCCGGAGCAGATCGGCGAAGGAGTCGATCACCGCGTCGGCGCCGAGGGCGTGGGCAGGCGTACCGTGGTTGTAGCCGTCGCGCACACAAACCACCGGGCAACCCGCGTTGCGCGCGGTTTCGACATCGGTGGTGGAGTCTCCCACGAACAGCGCGTCCATCGGCGGGACCCGCAGTGTCTGGCAGGCATGCAGCGCCGGTGCGGCGTGCGGCTTGCTCTGCGGCAGCGTATCGCCACAGACGATCGCGTCGAAATACCCGTGCAGATCGAGCGCCTTCAGCACCTGATGCGACAGTTTGGTGAGTTTGTTGGTGACGACGGCGAGGCGGGCGCCGCGGCTGCGCAGCGCATCGAGGGTTTCCACCACCGTGGGATATGGCCGGCTGCTGTCGGCGATGTGTGCCGTGTAGTGATCGATGAACACCTTCAGAAGCGCGGTGGTCCTCGATTCGTCGGCGATCAGGTCGAGACGCCCGTGGTGGGTGAGAGCCTGCTGCAGCAGTACCCTTGATCCATGTCCGACCCAGTGGCGCGTCAACGCCTCGCCGACGCCAGGCAGTCCCGCCGCCGTCAATGCGGCATTCAGCGCGGCATCGATGTCGGGCGCGCTGTCGATGAGCGTGCCGTCGAGATCGAAGAGATAACCCGGGTAGTCCCGCGCCAGTACGTCAGCCGGCAAGCGACTTCCTCATCGCCTTGATGACCGATGCATAGTCGTCGGCACCGAATATCGCCGAGCCCGCCACGAAGGTATCGGCGCCGGCGTCGGCCGCGGCGCGGATATTGCCCACCTTGATACCCCCGTCGATCTCGTGGCGAATGTCACGACCGCTGGCGTCGATTCGACGGCGGGCGTCGCGCAGTTTGTCCAGGCTCGATGCGATGAAGGATTGACCACCGAAGCCTGGATTCACGGACATGATGAGCACCATGTCGACGAGGTCCATGACGTGGTCGAGGTGATCGAGGGGTGTGGCGGGATTGAACACGAGCCCCGCCTTGGCGCCGCCGTCGCGAATGAGACCAAGGGAACGGTGGATGTGTTCGGTCGCTTCGGGGTGGAAGGTGATGTAGTTGGCGCCGGCCTCCAGGAAGTCACCGATCAACCGGTCCACGGGCTTCACCATCAGGTGTACGTCCATGGCCGCGGTAATGCCATGCTGGCGCAGAGCCTGCAGCACGAGCGGCCCGATCGTGAGGTTCGGGACGTAGTGATTGTCCATCACGTCGAAGTGGATGAGATCGGCACCCGCGTCGAGCACCGCTTCGACTTCCGCACCGAGGCGCGCGAAGTCTGCGGACAGAATGGATGGTGCGATCCAAGGTGGTTGGTTCATGGCGGCGTATTATGGTCGGGCAAGGATGAGAATGCATGGCATTTGACCGTACTGCGCATCGCCGATTCGTAGTCTGCGTCGGGGCAGTATTTGCGACGTTCTGGTTGGCGATGGCGATCTCCCCGCACGATCGCGAGGTTTGGTTGCTCGAGAACGTGCTCACCGTCCTCGGGGTGGCGATCGTCGCATTCACGTTCGGCCGCCTGACACTCTCGCGGATCTCGTACTGCTTCGTGTTTCTCTTTCTTGCGCTGCACACCGTGGGCAGCCACTACACCTATTCGTTGACACCTTACGACGAGTTCTCGCAGCGGGTGTTCGGTGTTTCGATCGATGCGCGATGGGGCTTCGAGCGCAACCACTACGATCGTGTCGTGCACTTCTGCTACGGGTTGTTGCTCACCTACCCGATACGCGAGATCTTTCTTCGCGTTGCTCATGTCCGGGGCTTCTGGGGCTATGCCCTGCCGCTCATGCTGACGCTCGCGTCCTCCGCGGCCTATGAGCTGATCGAGTGGTTTGCGGCGATGGTGTTCGGCGGTGACCTCGGCATGGACTACGTGGGGACTCAAGGTGATGTCTGGGACGCGCACAAGGACACCGCGCTCGCGCTCACGGGCGCGACGATGACCACGGTCATCGTCTTTGCGGTCAACGCGTGGCTGCAGCGCGATTTTCACGATGAGTGGGTGGAGAGTCTGCGCGTAAAGGACGACGAGCCGCTTGGCGAAACTGCGGTCGCCAGAATGTGGCAGGCGAGGCGTCGCGAGCCGGGCTGAGGCAGCTTGCCGACGGCTTCCTATACTTGCGGCATGAGAACTTCCTTACTTTCCGTCTGCACGCTGCTCTTCGCGGTGAGTCACGCGGCGGAGGCCCCGCCGGCTGAGCCGGGTCGTGCGGCGTTGCTGCCCACTGAAGCTCGTCAACAGACCGATCAGAGCCAGGGTTTCCCCGACGACGAGGTCGTCTGGCTGGATGTCGACGCCGCGAAGGTGATCGGTGTGTTCCGGGCCTCCGTACAACCGGCCACCAGAGGTGCGTTCCTCCTGATTCTGCCGGCCGGGTATGCCGCGGATGCCGTGCTCGCCACCGTCACTTTGCGCCACGAGCTGCCACGGCGCGGCTACGCGACGCTGGCGGTGCCGTTGCCGGATGCGCCCGAAGCCGACTCGTCGAAGGTGCGGGCGCGACTGGATGCCGCGCTCGCGGCGCTCACTGAACGTGCGCCCGGCGTCGATGTGTTCGTCTTCGGTGAAGCGCAAGCGGCCGCGTGGGTGGTATGGGCGCAGGCGGAGGGTTTCGGCGCGAAGGGTGCCGTGGCGCTCAACCTCGATCTCAAGGTGCCGAGCATTGGCGATGCCCAGCCCCGGGCGATCCTGAAGGGACTCGAGTCGCCTGCGCTGTTGCTGATCGAGTCACCGAGAACCTGGTCGCAAGACGTGATTCTGGCCGCGGCGACGGAACTGCAGCTGTTGCCGCCGGGACACGCGGGCGGTGAGCGGCTGGAGCGGCGTTTGCGAGGCTGGCTCAAGCGGAACTTCGCGACGCACGGATGAGTTCGTAGGCATCGCGGATGGCGATCGTGCGCCGGCGCGCCGAGTCCATCGCGTGGGCAGCGCTCGAGTGTGCGAACTTGTCGGGGTGATGCCTGTTCAGCAGTCGCCGGTAGGCGAGGGTCAGCGCATCGTCGTCGATCCACGGATCGGTTCCGAGCGTTGCGTGTGCATCGCGCAGCGACTTCGGCAGTTCGTCGAGGCGCCGGGCCCTGACCAGCGTCTCGACTTCGTCGAGTTGCCCACCCGATCCGATGAGATCGGCGAGGGCAGTGAGTGCGGTGCGTTCCGCCTCGCCGGGCGGACCGTCGATCCATGCGGTGAGCGTCATCCATTCGAGGCAGAGGCGCAGCAGGCGTTCGCGATCGGTCTGCACCTGCTTGCAGAGATTCGCGCCTTTGGCGAAGTCGAAGCTGCCGGTCTTTCCTGCGTCGAACCAACCGATGGCTTCGGCTCGATCGCGCGCGCTCAAACCCAACCGACCGATCAGCAGTT
>JBFKCZ010000253.1:0-4982 GCA_041620035.1 Pseudomonadales bacterium | reverse complement strand
TGGAGGTCACGCGATGGCTGCGGGGTTGAGCATCCGACGTGTCCACTTCGATCGCTTCGCGCGCGCGTTCGCGAGTGAAGTCGGTCGATGGGTGGCGCCGGAAGATCTGCGTGGGGTCCTGATGAGCGACGGCGAACTCGACGAGTCGGATCTCGGCCTCGACCTCGCACGCGAGATCGAAACCGGCGGACCTTGGGGACAGGGATTCCCTGAACCTTTGTTCCACGGCACGTTCGACGTACTTCACCAGCGCATCGTGGGGCAGCGTCACACGCGGCTGTCCTTGCAGTCGGGTACGCGCGTGATCGATGCGATCGCCTTCAATCAGCTTCCGCTCGAAGGCGTGCGAAAGGTGCTGATAGCCTACCGATTGGGCATCAACGACTGGGCCGATCGGACAACGTTGCAGCTGGTCGTCGAGCACATCGAGGCTGATCAATCGTGATAGACTGCCGCGCTTTTCAGCGGGGGCGACGATGGCCGAGATCACAGCGCTGCGCGAATGGTTGAAAGACCTCTCCGCCCGCGACGAAACCCTTCGGGGGTATCTTTGACTATCCCAGCCGCAAACACCGTCTCGAAGAAATCGAGCTAGAACTCGCCGATCCGGACGTCTGGAACGATCAGGACCGCGCGCAGGCGCTCGGCAAGGAACGTTCGACGCTCGCACAAACCGTGTCCGTACTCGAACGCGTCCACAAGGGGCTCTCCGATCTCGAGGAACTGGCCGAACTCGCGGCTGCTGAGGACGACTCCGGTACGCTCGACTCGGTGGAACGCGACCTCGAGAAACTCGACGGCGAGCTGTCCACCCTCGAGTTCCAGAGAATGTTCCATGGCGAGCTCGATCCGAACAACGCATACCTCGAGATCCAGGCCGGCTCCGGCGGTACCGAAGCGCAGGACTGGGCCGAAATGATGTTGCGGATGTATCTGCGCTGGGGAGAGAAGCGCGGATTCAACGTCGAGATCATCGAGTTGTCCCCCGGTGAAGTAGCGGGTATCAAGGGCGCCACGGTTCAGGTCGAGGGAGAGTACGCATATGGCTGGCTGCGCACCGAAACGGGTGTGCATCGGCTCGTGCGCAAGTCACCGTTCGATTCCGGCAACCGACGGCACACCTCGTTCGCTTCGGTATTCGTGTCGCCGGAGGTGGACGAAGACATCGAGATCGAGATCAATCCGTCCGACGTGCGGACCGATACCTACCGGGCGAGTGGTGCGGGTGGGCAGCACGTCAACAAGACCGACTCCGCGATTCGATTGACCCACGAACCGTCCGGAGTCGTCGTGCAGTGCCAGAGTGAGCGGTCGCAGCATCAGAACCGCGACAAGGCCTGGAAGCAGCTGCGTGCGAAGCTGTACGAGATGGAACTTCAGAAGCGGCGCGCAGCGAGCCAGGCGATGGAAGACGGTAAAGCCGATATCGGCTGGGGCAGCCAGATCCGATCGTACGTACTCGATCAGTCGCGCGTGAAAGATTTACGAACGGGTGTGGAGCGATCCGATCCCGATGAAGTCCTTGACGGTGATCTGGATGCGTTTGTAGAAGCGAGTCTGAAGGCCGGGTTGTAAGGCGCGAGCCCACGTGAGAAGGGAGCAATGAGCGAAGACAACGAGATCGTCCGTCTGCGAAGAGAGAAGTTGGCCGCACTGCGCCGGCAAGGTGAGGCGTATCCGAACGATTTCCGTAGAGACGCCCTGGCGGCGGAGCTGGCGGAACGGTTCGGCGCCTTCGACAAGGCGCAGCTCGAGGCGGCTTCCCAGCGTGTCACGGTCGCGGGCCGCATGATGCTGCGTCGGGTGATGGGGAAAGCGAGCTTCTTCACGCTCCAGGACGTCAGCGGGCAGATTCAATGCTACGTCCGTCGCGAAGCCGTGGGTGAGGCCGCCTACGAAGCCTTCAATCATCTGTGGGATATCGGCGACATCGCCGGCGTAACGGGGCAGCTCTTCAAGACCAACAAGGGCGAGCTGACCGTGGAGGCTTCCGAACTGCGGCTGCTCACGAAGTCGTTGCGACCGCTGCCGGAGAAATTTCACGGACTCACCGACACCGAGACGCGATATCGGCAGCGTTATCTCGATCTGATCATGAACGAAGACTCGCGTCGCCTCTTCAGGATGAGAGCGGCGGTCACGACGGAGCTTCGTCAGTTCTTTCAAGCCCGCGACTTTCTCGAGGTCGAGACGCCGATGATGCAGACGATTCACGGCGGAGCGGCAGCACGTCCATTCGTGACGCATCACAACGCCCTCGACATCGACCTGTATCTGCGAGTTGCGCCCGAACTCAACCTGAAGCGCCTGGTAGTCGGTGGCTTCGAGCGCGTGTTCGAAATCAACCGGAACTTCCGTAACGAGGGTCTGTCGACGCGCCACAATCCCGAGTTCACCATGCTCGAGTTCTACCAGGCATACGCGGACTATCACGAGCTGATGGATCTGACCGAAACGCTTTTGAAGCAGGTTGCAGAGTCGGTGCTCGGAAAGACGAAGTTCACCTATCAGGGCGATTCGATCGACTTCGGCAAGCCGATTCCGCGACTGACGATGGCGCAATCGATCGTGGCGCACACCGACGTTTCCGAAGCGGACGTCGCCGACCCGGATGCGCTGCGGCGTATCCTCAAGACCGCAAATCTCGAAGCGAGTGCGGATGCATCCCTGGGTCAGCTGCAAATGATGCTGTTCGAGGCCCGTGTAGAGGATCGGCTCATCGACCCCGTTTTCATCACTGCGCATCCCACGGAAGTTTCGCCGCTCTCACGCAGCAACGATGAGAATCCGCAGGTCACCGATCGATTCGAGTTGTTCGTTGCCGGTCGGGAGATCGCCAACGGATTCTCCGAGTTGAACGACCCCGAGGATCAGGCTGCTCGCTTTCGAGCGCAGGTGGAGCGCCAGTCGGCTGGTGATCACGAAGCGATGCAGTTCGACGCCGACTACATCACGGCGCTCGAGTACGGTCTGCCACCGACCGCCGGCGAGGGCATCGGGGTAGACCGCTTGATCATGCTGCTCACCGATGCGGCGAGCATTCGCGACGTGATCCTCTTCCCTCACATGAAGCCCAGGGATCAGTAAGGATGAGCGATACCGCAGGCGATCGTGTGGTGCTGCACGACTCCTGGAAACGTGTGCTGCTCCCCGAGTTCGACAAGCCCTACATGAAGTCGCTGCGCGCGTTCCTTCAGAAGGAGAAGAGCGCGCGCAAGGCAATCTATCCCAAGGGCGCCGAGATCTTCGCCGCGCTCGATCTGACGCCATTCGAAGATGTGCGCGTAGTCATCATCGGCCAGGATCCGTACCACGGTCCCGGGCAGGCACATGGTCTGTGCTTTTCGGTTCAACCGGGCGTCGAACTGCCGCCCTCGCTCGTCAACATCTTTCAGGAGATCAACGACGACCTCGCACCCGCCGAGGGTCGTGCCCTCGATACAACGCATGGCTGCCTCGTCGGATGGGCGCGCCAGGGCGTGCTGTTGCTCAATGCCGTGCTCACGGTCGAGCGCGGCCGGGCCGGATCGCATCAAGGCAGGGGTTGGGAGTCGTTCACCGACCGCGTCGTCGAGGCGCTCAACACCGATCGCGACGGCGTCGTGTTCATGCTCTGGGGCGCCTACGCCCAGAAGAAGGGCGCCATCGTCGACCGCGCACGTCATTGCGTGCTCAGTGCGCCGCACCCGTCGCCGTTGTCCGCGCATCGCGGCTTCTTCGGGTGCAGGCACTTCTCGAAGGCGAATGCCTACCTCGTCGCGCGGGGTGAGCAACCCATCGACTGGTTGGCAATCGAGTGATCCATCAGCCGCGTCCGAGTTCTCGATAGCCTCGGGGCGAGACGCCGACCAGAGATCTGAACAGGCGCGAAAAGTAATAGCGGTCCGCAAAGCCGAGTTCCTGCGCCACCTCACCGATACTGGCTGGCGTGATGTCGAGGAGATGGCAGGCACGTTCTATCTTCAGCCGAAGGAACCGCTGTATGGGCGCAATGCCAGTTGCCTGTTTGTAGCGTTTTGCAAAGTGGAACTTCGAGACACCGGCAGCGGCGGCGAGGGTGGCCAGGTCTAGGGAGTCGTTCAGCCGCGAGCGCATGAGTGCTTCGGCGGTGGCGACGAGTGGATCGAGCTGCGGTCGTCCATGGCTCAGCACGAGAGACGAGATCAACTGCTTGAGCTGATTGGCAGCGTGCAGAAACGCGCCGATCTGATAGCCGGAGTCACGCACCGAAAAGAGAGACTCGAAATCCGACACGACGGTCGGCACGACGCCGACGTGAACGCGTCGCGCAACCGGCGTGCCGTCGGCGGCGCAGAGGTAGGCGCCGGCGCGTTCGCCATCGAAGTGCACCCAGTAAATGGTCCAGGGCTCGGATGTGGACGCTTCGTAAGCGTGCGCCTGACCCTTGGGAAACGTCAGCAGATCGCCGGCGACGATGTCGATACGTTCGTCCGCCGTGAGCACGCGGCCACGACCCTGGTGTACGTAGATGAGCAGGTAGTCGTCGTGCTCGGCACGCGCGGCTTCGTGGCCCGCCGCGTGCGGATAGAAGCCGAAGGACAGCGGATGCAGATCGCACGCAAGCGGGTGGGCAGCCATGCTGGTCACCAGGAACTGCGGCACTACGAACCTAATTCCGTCCGGAGGTAATGGCCAGTTGGTCGGTGTGGACACTGGATAATCCTATGTATCAGTAGGTTACGGTCGATTCTGGTAGTCGCTACTCATGACAAGATAGTCCATCTCCTCGCCAACATCGTCAATTCTTCGGTCGCGCGGCTTGTGCCATGATCGGCCCAATCCACAGGGGGACATTGCCATGGCGGCCCAGGTCAAACTTCTCATCGACGGCGAATTCGTCGAAAGCCACAGCAACGAATCGATGCCGGTCACGAATCCGGCCACCCAGGAGGTGCTGGCGGATGTGCCGTTCGCCACGCGGGAGGAAGTGGAGAAGGCGATCGCGAGTGCAAAGCGCGCCT
>JBFKCZ010000252.1:0-4989 GCA_041620035.1 Pseudomonadales bacterium | reverse complement strand
CGCAGAACCGTGCGGAACAAGGTGATGTCGGTATTCAGGATACGCACCGAGTCGGGGGAAGAACTGGACCCCGTAGAGATGGCGGCAGACGGACGCGCAGCGGAGCCGGACTTCCTGGCGCAGGTCGATGCCGCCGGTTCACGTCTGGAGCAATGTCTGGCGGATCTTCCGGATCGGCAGCGGCAGGCATTTCTGCTGCGTGCCTGGGAAGGTCTCGATGTAGCGGAGACGGCTGCCGTGATGCGATGCTCTGATGGCAGCGTGAAAACGCATTATTCGCGCGCGGTTCATCGACTGCGGGCGACACTGGAGGACGACTGGCCGTGACCGAGCCACACGATCCGCGATCGGAAGAGTCGTTCGTCGACGACGTTCGGCGCACGCTCGACGATCAACATTTGAGCGCTGCGGTTCGCACGCGGCTGGATGCCGCGCGCCGCGCCGCCGTAGCCAGTGCGGACGTCGCCGCGTCTGCGCCACCGAGATGGGTTCCTATCGGAGCACTCGCGGCCACTGTGCTCGTGTTCGCCATGGCGACTCGAATGAGTGACACGTTGTCGCTGCCCGACATCGAAGACGATCAGCTGTTTGCAGCGCAGGAACGCGAATTGCTGGAGGAGTTGGAGTTTCTCGCCTGGTTGGATGAGCAGGACATCGATCATGCGAGTTGATCCGCAACCGATGTTGGGATTGCTGCTGGGCGCATTGGCGATCGGGTCGGCGGCCGCGGACGATGCGGGCGAAGCAGTCCCCGATCTGGCCTTCATCGAATACCTCGGCACGCTCATTCCCGGCGATGACGGTTGGATCACACCCCAGGATTTGCGCGGCGAAGAAGAGCTGAAAGCCGATTTGATCGCGGCGCGGGCAAAGGAACGTGCCGCGGACTTGGAGAAGCAACCATGAACTGGATACGGTATGTGCTCGTGATGCTGGCATGCGTGCTGTTGCCGTTGCGAGCGGCGGGGGTGGAGTGGTCCGAACTCTCACCGCAGCAGCGCCAGGTCCTCTCCCAGTATCAGGCGAGTTGGGCGGCAATACCGCTCGAGCGCCAGGAACGACTCGCGGCGGGGGCCGATCGTTGGGCCAACATGGCGCCGGAGCAGCGCCGCGAGGTGCGCTCGCGCTATGAGGAATGGCGCGGACTCTCACCGGAGCGCCGCGCAGAACTGACCCGGCGGCTCGCGGAGTTTCGCCAGTTGCCGCCGGAAACGCAGCGCGAACTGCGGCAGCGCCTCGAGCGCTTCAAGCGCTTGTCGCCTGCACAGCAGCGCCAGATACGCGAGCGGTTCCGCACGTTGTCCCCCGATGAGCGGCGGCGGGCATACGACCGTATTCGGCTGCGGGACCGTGCCGGTGGTGCGCCGCGCGGTGGCATCCGCGACCGCCGGCGATGAGTCTCCGACCGCGCCGGTCGGCGCTGTACATGCCTGGCGCGAATGCCAGAGCCATGGAAAAGGCCCGAACGCTGCCTGCGGACGTCGTCATTCTCGATCTGGAAGACGCGGTGGCGCCCGATTCGAAAGGTCAAGCTCGTGCCCTCGTCATCGAAGCCGTGCGAGCCGGCGGCTACGGCCGTCGGGAGGTCGTGGTTCGCGCGAACGGATTGGACACGCCCTGGGGTGCCGATGACCTTGCCGCAATTGCCGACTTGCCGGTCGACGGTGTACTCCTCCCAAAGATCGAGACGGCGCGACAGGTCGAGGCGGCGCGCAAGTACCTGCCCGGCGACTTGCCTGTCTGGATCATGGTCGAATCACCACGGGCAGTGCTGCGCCTCGATGAAACGGTTGGCGCGTGCGAGGCTACGACACTCGTCATGGGCACCAGCGACCTCGTCAAGGAGCTGCGCGCCCGCCACACGTCCGCGCGGCACGAAGTCCTGGCTGCACTTTCCCACTGCGTGCTGGTCGCGCGAGCCCACGACCGAACGATACTCGACGGCGTTCACCTCGATTTCCGCAACCAGGAGAGTTTTCGACAGGCATGTGAGCAGGGCCGCGACCTGGGTTTCGACGGCAAGACGCTCATTCACCCGAGTCAGGTGGACATTGCCAACGCAACGTTCGGCCCGTCGCCCGAAGACGTGGAGCACGCGCATCGGGTGATCGCGGCCGCCAAGGAGGCGGAGCGCAGCGGTAAGGGCGTTGCCGTTCTCGACGGCAAACTGATCGAGAACCTGCATGTCGCCGAAGCGCGGCGTGTGCTCGAGTATGCAGCGGCGCTCGCGTAGCGAGAGTTTCGTCAGCTGGTCGCTTTGCGCACCGCGGGCATGACCTCGCTGATGTAGGCATCCAGCGCCTCGGCGTTCCAGGGCGCGCGCAGCGCGATGTTCACACCGGTGGCGCCGGCCTCGACATACTCGAGGATCCGCTCCACCGCATGGCGTGGTTCACAGATCAGCGCCCCTCCGGCGATGCGCTCGGCGGCCGCACCCCAATCCTGCTTGACCCGCGCCTGCTCGCGGGCCACACCGCGTGCGTCGGCAGCAAGGTTGAACATGACGTTGATGGTTCGGCGAATCGACGCCGGGTCGCGCTTCTCCCGTTCGCACCATCCGTCGAGAACGCCTGACAGGTGCGCGAACTGCGTTGGAGCGACGTAGGCTGCATTCCAGCCGTCGGCGTGCCGTGCGGCCAGCCGGAGGGTGCGCTTTTCACCGACCCCGCCGATCCAGATTGGCAGGCGCGGTTGCACGGGTGCCGGCAGGCAACTCGCATCACGGACGCGGTAATGCTTGCCATCGAATGTCGTGCGTTCCCGAATGAGCAGGCTGCGGATGATGGTGGCGGCTTCGTCGAGCATGTCGAGGCGCTCGCTGACGCCGGGGAAGTCGTAGCCGTACGCAGTGGCTTCCCATGTGTGCCAGCCCGCGCCGATACCGAGTTCGAAGCGGCCGCCGGAGATGTGATCGAGGGTGGTCGCGGCTTTCGCGAGCAACGCCGGATTGCGGTATCCGACGTAGAAGACGAGGCAGCCGAGGCGTGCTCTTCGCGTTTCGCTGGCCAATGCGCCCAGCGTTGCCATGGCTTCGAAGTGGGGCTGCGTACCTCCGGCAGGTGGCGCCTCGTAGAAGTGGTCCCAGGCCGAAATCCAATCGAATCCGCTGTCATCGAGCTTGCGCCAGAGCTTGCGCATCTCGTCCATCTCCATGTTCTGCTGGCCAACATGTGCGCCGAGATCGATTGCCATGGGTCATCCAACGAATCAGTGCCGGGCAGTGAGAATACCAGGGGTAGTGCCTGCGGCGGCGGTCCGCGTCTGAACGCGATCGTGGTAATGTCTTGGCGGTTGCTGGAAGGGAGAGACCGCGTGAAGGACGAGCATGGCCTGACCAATCATCAGATCACGGTTTGTTTGCAGGGTGGCGCGATGCTGGGGCCATTCAAAGCCACCTGGAGCAAGGACACCACCAGCGACGTGCGTGAGTTGGCCAAAGACTACGATGCGTTCCTGCAGGGTACTCCGCAGGTGCGTTTCAAATACCACCTGCACGACCCCGACAAGCGCGTTTCGCACACGCTCATCGTGAACTTCCAGCACGTCACGCTGATCTACGATCAGGTCGCGCTCAAGCACTGAACCATCAACCGGACACATTCATGCCGTTCGTCCGAGTCGGACCGCTTGACGTCTACTACGAGCGCTTTGGCACCGGACCGCCGCTCCTCTTCATCTCTGGGACCGGCGGTGATCTGCGCGTTCGTCCGGGCGTATTGGACACGCCGCTCGCCACCGACTTTGAGGTCGTTGCTTACGATCAGCGCGGTCTCGGCCGTACATCGAAGCCCGATGGTCCGTACACCATGCGGGACTATGCGAACGACGCGCGCGGCCTGCTCGATGCGCTCGATCTCTCTCGCGTGAACGTCATCGGTGTTTCGTTCGGGGGCATGGTTGCGCAGGAACTCGCGCTCCTCGCGCCGGACCGCGTATCGCGGTTGGTGCTCTGTTGTACGAGTGCAGGCGGACGCGGTGGCGCGTCCTATCCGCTGCATGAACTGGCATCGCTCCCACCGGAGGAACGCGCGGCGATCTCGCTTCAACTCGGTGACAATCGACGTACGCCGGCCTGGCGTGCGGCGAATCCGGAGCTCGTTGCGAAAATCGAGCAGCAGGCGGCCGCTGCTGCTGCGATCGGATCCGACGACCCCGCGAAGGGGAGAGGCGCGGCACTGCAACTGGCGGCGCGCGCCGGGCACGATACGTTCGAGCGACTCGATGGGATACGCATTCCGACGCTGCTGTGTGCGGGGCGCTACGACGACATTGCGCCACTCGCCAACATGGAAGCCATGGCGGGCAGGATGCCGAATGCGACACTGCGCGTGTTCGACGGCGGTCACCTGTTCCTGGTTCAGGACCGAACCGCCAACGCCATGATCGCGGCGTGGCTACGTAGGTAGCTGATCCGTATCGAGCACCTGCGACGACAGCGACTTCCGGCGCGTGACAACCTGTGTCGCGACGTGCAGCACGAGTTGCCACCCGAGAACGAACAGGAATGCCGCGAGAATGGCCAGCCAGTACTCGGGCGTGGCGAGCCACATCGCAACGCCCAGCAACAGCACCGGCACTATGAGTTGCTCGATCGCAAAGGCGCTCAGCCCGGGCTTGCCGATACAGTCGCGAAAAGAAAGGATTGCGGCGATGAGTTCCACCGCCAGCGGTACACCCAGCAAGAACCAGATTGCGGTCATGTGAGCAGAGCTTCCTCGGCTTCGTCCTCGTTCTCGTCCGCCAGGATGAGCACCGTGCCCTTAGTGGCGTCGACATGAAGACTCTGGCCCTCGGTCACCACGTCGAGCAAGCCCGACGCGTCCACGACGCAGGGAATTCCCAACTCCCGTGCGACGGTACCTGCATGCGAGAGATAGCTGCCGGTTTCGACGACGACTGCTGCGGCATTCAGGAACAGGGGCGTCCACGAGGGGTCGGTGAAGGGAGCCACCAGAATGTCGCCTGGCTTCACTTCACCGTCGGCGGAGG
>JBFKCZ010000251.1:0-4998 GCA_041620035.1 Pseudomonadales bacterium | reverse complement strand
GTGAATGTCGATGCGTTGAACTCGTGCTCGGCATACAGAATGAGCGATACATCCATCACGCGCTTGTGGAGTTCGCTGGGTTTGCGATCCAGCAGCGTGGTCAGGAAGTGCGATGCCACCGAGTCGGCGTCGGTCTCGGTTTCGATCCGCTTGCCGTCGTGACTGAATCGGTACCAGTAGTTGATGATCGAAGGCAGAGCAGCAACGAGACGGTCCGCGACCTCCTGCTGCTGGGAGAAATCGCTCTCCGGCTCCAGATTGCCCAACATGGAGCAGCCCGTGCGCATGACGTCCATGGGGTGAGCGCTCTTGGGAATGCTCTCGAGCACCGCGCGCAACGCCTTGGGCAGGCCACGCAATCCCTTCAGTTTCTTGTGATAGCTCGCGAGCTTCTGCTCGTTCGGCAATTCACCGTAGAGGATCAGGTACGCGACCTCCTCGAACGTCGCGTTGGACGCAAGATCCGAGATGTCATACCCGCGGTAGGTGAGCCCCGTGCCGGATTTGCCCACCGTGCACAGCGCCGTTTCGCCGGCACTTTGGCCTCGCAGCCCCGCCCCACTGAGTTTCTTGTCCACCATGATAGTCAGCCTCCCATCGGTTCTAGTTGTTGCTCAATTGGCTTGTTCGTTCGCGAATAGTTCGTCCAACTTGCGCTCGTAGTCGTGATATCCAAGGCATTCGTAGAGCTCCATCCGAGTCTGCATGCGATCGACGACGCCCTTCTGCGTTCCATCGCGCCGGATGCGCTCGTAGACCTCGATCGCAGCCCTGCTCATCGCGCGAAATGCCGAGAGTGGGTACAGCGCCATCGCGATGCCAGCGCTTCCGAGTTCATCCGTGGTGTACAGCGGCGTCTGTCCGAACTCGGTGATGTTCGCCAGCACCGGTACATCGACCGCGGCAACCACCTTCCGGTACATGTCGAGATCGGTCATGGCTTCGGCGAATATCGCATCGGCACCCGCCGCGACGAACGCCGCAACGCGTTCGAGCACGGCATCGAATCCATCCACGGCGAGCGCATCGGTTCGGGCCATGATCACGAATTCGGAGTCGGTCTTGGCGTCGACGGCCGCCTTGATGCGATCGGACATTTCGCCGATCGACACGATGGCCTTGTTGGGTCGATGGCCGCAGCGCTTCTGCGCGACCTGGTCTTCGATGTGTACGGCCGCTGCACCGGCTTTCGTCATCTCGCGCACCGTGCGCGCAATGTTGAATGCTCCGCCCCAGCCCGTGTCGATGTCCACCAGAAGCGGCAATGAGCAGGCACTGGTGATCCGTCGAACGTCGGTCAGCACGTCTTCGAGCGAGGTGATGCCCAGATCGGGCAGGCCAAAAGAGGCATTCGCGACGCCCGCACCGGAGAGATAGATGGCGCGATAGCCGCCGCGCTGCGCCAGCATGGCTGTGTAGGCATTGATTGCGCCGACGATCTGCAACGGTTTCTCCGCGGAAACGGCGGCGCGAAATGCGCGCCCAGCACTTTGTTGTGTCACGAGACTTGCTCCTGTCGCGGCGCGTGCGCGTCCGCCTTCATGGACTCTCCGGATTGCCATCCGGCCTGTTGAAGTTCTGTTCGATCGTGTTGCGTACACCGCGAATGTGTCGCCGCATCAGGATCTCGGCGAGTTCGCCATCGCGGTCGGCAATCGCGTCGATGATACGCCGGTGTTCCTTCAGCGCGGTCATCGGTCGATCGGGCCGCAGACTGAATCGGTAGCGGTACATGCGCATGAGATGGTAGAGGTCGTCGCACAGGATCTTGGCGACGATGCCGTTGCCGCTCGCTACCGCCAGACAGTAGTGAAAGTCGCGCTCACCCTCCGGTTGGAAGTATGCACGACCCTCAGCCGCGGCGATTCGCTCCTCGTGACCGTCGAGCAGCGCTCGCAACTCGGCAATCTCTGCATCGCTCATGCGGGCCGCGGCCAACCGGCAGGCCAATCCCTCCAGAACCTCGCGCGTTTCGTAGATGTCGAGCAGCTGGCCGATCGACAGCTGCGTAACCCGCGCACCGGTGTGTGGTGTCGCTTCGACGAGCCGTCGTGCCTCCAGCCGCCGAATCGCTTCCCTGAGTGGACCCCGGCTGGTACCGTACTGCCGCGCGAGTTCGGGCTCCCTGAGTTTCGCGCCCGGCTCGAGTTCACCGGTGACGATCGCCGTCTGCAACAGGTCGAGGAGCTGCTCCGCCAAGGTCTGGACTGCATCGGCATCGATGGCGCGAGCGTCTTGCGGCATATTGATCTGTCGACAAAATCTTGGTTTGCGGCACCCTATCGATCCAATATCCGTCCGTCAACGCAATTCTGTCGACAACACGTGAACAGTCATCCGCTCATCTATCACGCCGACAGCCGCATCCGGTTCGCCGCCCTGCGGCCGCTCGGCAACGCGGTCATGTTGCACTCCGCGGCCGCTGATCATGGCTCCCGCCGCTTCGACATCCTGGCCGCCGCGCCCGGTGCCTTGGTGACTTACCGCGACGGGGTGCTGCGGGTCGGCGACGAGACGCTCGCGACCGCCAACCCCATCGAGGCACTCGGGCGCTTCATGCCGCAGGCACCCTACCACCCGCACTTTCGGCACGGGTTCATCGGCGCGTTCGGCTATGCCTTGTCGGCGCCCCACGCCCCGACCGCGCGTGCGGCGAACCCGACGCGACTTCCGGATCTCATCGGTGGCATCTACGACTGGTCCATCGTCACGGATCACGAAAACGAGACCACGACGTTCTACACGCGCACCGGGGACGCCGCGGCAGTGTGGCGGCGCTTGCAGCAGACCATGCGACCATCCCCCGAAGTGGGGTTCACGCTCACCAGCGGTTTCCATTCCGAACTGGGGGACGCGGCCTACGGTGCCGCGTTCGAATCCGTGATGTCACGCCTGTTGGCGGGCGACTGTTATCAGGTGAATCTCGCTCGCCATTTCGCGAGCCGCTTCGAGGGCAGCGACCACGACACGGCCTGGTCGATCTATCGTCGGGTCAGCGCGCAGCAGCCGGCGCCGTTCTGCGCCTACCTAGAGTTCGAGGAAGGCGTCATCGCTTCATTCTCGCCTGAGCGATTCCTGCGCATCACGCACGACCGGGTCACCTCCACGCCCATCAAGGGCACGCGTCCGCGCTCGGCAGATCCCGAGGAGGATCTGGCGTTACGTGTCGCGCTGGCGGCCAGCGAAAAGGATCGAGCGGAGAACGTGATGATCGTCGACCTCGTGCGCCACGACCTCGGTCGAGTCTGCCGACCCGGCTCGATTCGTACCCCTTCGCTGTTTGCCGTGGAGTCGTTTGCATCGGTGCACCACCTCGTCAGCACCGTCACGGGGGAGCGCCGCCCGGAAGTATCTTCGCTCGCCTGCCTGGCTGCCGCCTTCCCGGCCGGATCCATCACGGGCGCACCGAAGCACGCGGCGATGGCGATCATCGATGCGCTCGAGCCGGTGGGCCGCTCGTTCTACTGCGGCGCGGTGGGTTACGTCGACGACGGTGGTTTGATCGATACGAGCGTCGCCATCCGCACGCTCGTCATCGAGGACGGCACGGTGCATTGCTGGGGAGGTGGTGGCATCGTGGCCGACTCTCGCGTCGATACCGAGCGGGCGGAGATCGACCACAAGATCGGGGGCCTGCTTCAGGGGGTTGCGGAGGCGGCCAGCACCGATCTGAGCGCCGCATAGTCCGCAGCCAGCGGAAACCGCGGATGATCCCTGGTGACGTTGGCGGGTGCCGCGTAGAAGACGCCGTAGTCCGCCTCCTCCAGCATCGGCACGTCGTTGTAGGAATCCCCGGCCGCGAACACGCGGTAGCCGAGGCTCCGGAAGGCTCTGACGGACTGCCGCTTGGCGTCCGCCTGCCGCAAGCGATAACCGGTGATGCGGCCATCCTCGACCGTCAGCCGGTGACACAGCAGCAGCGGGTAGCCGAGTTTCGCCATCAGCGGCAGCGCGAACTCGTAGAACGTGTCCGAAATGATCGCCACTTGAAACCGCGTGCGCGCCCAGTCGAGGAAGTCCTTTGCCCCCGGCAGCGGCGCCAACGTGTCGATGACGCCCACGATCGTCGCCATGTCGACATTCTGCTCGCGCAGTACAGCGAGGCGCATCTGCATCAGGTCGTCGTACACGGGGATATCCCGCGTGGTCTGTCTCAGCGCCTCGATGCCAGTGCGCTCCGCGACCCCGATCCAGATCTCGGGGATCAACACACCTTCCAAGTCGAGGCACAGGATGTCCAAGGGTCTCTCCACGGCGACAGGGCTGCGCAGTTTACCAGCGTCGGCGCAGACCAGGCTTCGCGCATCAACCGTGTTGTAAGCATATAAAGACAAAGTATTTTTGGTCGCCCGTGCCCGTTGCTAGGCTCTGCAACCACGAAAAGTCAGGCAGTCGTCCATGTCCCCCAAGTCCGCGGAGCAGCGCAAGCCGCCAGCAGTGGTCACCACACCGCAGTCGGTGCTCGCATCGGCGTTCGAGCGTCATGCACCGGAGCGCATCGCCATTTCCTTCAGCGGAGCGGAGGATGTCGTGCTCATCGATATGGCGCATCGTCTGGGGATCGACGCCCAGGTGTTCTCCCTGGACACCGGCCGATTGCACCCGGAGACCTATCGTTTCATCGAGACCGTGCGGGATCACTACGGTGTGAACATCGAGTTGTTGATGCCCGACGCACAGCAGGTCGGCGAACTGGTGCGGCGCAAGGGTCTCTACAGCTTTTACCGCGACGGTCATCAGGAGTGCTGCGCGGTTCGCAAGATCGAACCGCTGCGACGTCATCTCGCCGGCCTCGATGCGTGGATCACCGGGCAGCGGCGGGATCAGAGTGTCACGCGCGCCGAGGTGCCGCATTGCCAGCCCGACCAGGCCTTTTCGACCCCCGAGCACGCGATCGAAAAGTTCAACCCCCTGGCGGACTGGACCTCCGCCGACGTCTGGTCTTACATCCGGGCCAACGACGTCCCCCACAACCCGCTCCACGATCGCGGCTTCATG
>JBFKCZ010000250.1:0-5007 GCA_041620035.1 Pseudomonadales bacterium | reverse complement strand
GGCATTTTCCGACAGGAACCCGTAGCCGGGATGCAACGCCTGCGCGCCGGAATTTCGCACCGCCTCCATCAGCGCATCGATGCGCAGATAGCTGTCGCGCGCCGGCGCAGGACCGATGCAGAAGGCGCGATCCGCATGCCTCACGTGCAGCGCATCGCGGTCGGCTTCGGAGTAGACCGCAATCGTTTCGATGCCCATGCGGCGCGCGGTGCGAATGATGCGGCAGGCGATTTCGCCGCGATTGGCAATGAGTAGACGTTTCAACATGGTGAGCGCTACATCCTGAAGATGCCGAAGCGGGCATCGCTGGGTGACGCGGGTTCCCGGCAGGCCACACTCAACGCCAGCGCGAGCACCCGTCGCGTGTCGATGGGGTCGATGACGCCGTCGTCCCAGAGTCGCGCGCTTGCATAGTAGGGGTGACCTTGCGCTTCGTACTGCGAGCGGATCTCGTCCATGAACGCCTGCTGCTCCTTGGCGGGCCACTCCTGTGAGCGCGCCGCGAGCCCGTCGCGGCGTACGGTGGCGAGCACATGCGCCGCCTGCTCGCCGCCCATGACCGAGATGCGTGCATTGGGCCACGTCCACAACATGCGTCCACCATAGGAGCGACCGCACATTGCGTAGTTGCCGGCACCGAAGGAACCACCGATCACGACGGTGAACTTCGGTACTCGCGCGCAGGCGACCGCCGTCACCATCTTCGCGCCGTCTTTCGCGATGCCCTGATTCTCGTACTTCTTGCCCACCATGAAGCCGGTGATGTTCTGCAGAAAGAGAAGCGGCACGTTGCGGCGATCGGCGAGCTGAATGAAGTGCGAACCCTTCAGTGCCGACTCGGAGAAGAGAATGCCGTTGTTCGCGACGATCGCAACGGGAATGCCTTCGATATGGGCGAAGCCGGTGACGAGCGTCTCGCCATACAACGGTTTGAACTCGTGGAACTCTGAGCCATCCACGAGCCGCGCGATGACTTCCCGCACGTCGTACGGTGTGCGGGTGTCTTTCGGAAGTACGCCATAGAGCTCCCGCGCGTCGTAGAGCGGCTGCGTCGCTGGCCGCGTAGCGACGCTCGACGAATACGTCATGGCGCTCGCCCCGACGATCTCGCGCGCGATCGCGAGCGCATGTTCGTCGTTCGCTGCGAGATGGTCCGCCACACCCGACACGCGCGTATGCACGTCGCCGCCGCCCAGCGCTTCCGCATCCACCTCTTCGCCGGTCGCCGCCTTCACCAGGGGCGGTCCGCCGAGAAAGATGGTGCCCTGGTTTCGAACAATGATCGCCTGATCGCACATGGCCGGTACGTAAGCACCGCCTGCGGTGCAGCTGCCCATGACCACGGCAATCTGCGGAATACCGCGCGCAGACATGTTCGCCTGGTTGTAGAAGATGCGGCCGAAGTGATGGCGATCGGGAAACACTTCCTCCTGCATCGGCAGAAAGGCACCGCCCGAATCCACCAGGTAGACACACGGCAGGTGATTCTCGAGGGCGATCTCCTGCGCGCGCAGATGCTTCTTGACCGTGATCGGGTAGTAGGTGCCGCCCTTGACGGTTGCGTCGTTGCACACCACCACGCATTCACGGCCGGATACGCGACCGATACCGGTGATGATGCCGCCGGACGGCACGGCATCGGCATACAGCTCGTAGCCCGCGAGCTGACCCACTTCGAGAAAACTCGATCCCGGATCCAGCAGACGATCGATGCGCTCGCGAGGCAGCAGCTTGCCGCGTTCGGTGTGGCGCGTTCGCGAGCGTTCATCGCCGCCCAGGGCGATCTCACGAACCAGTGCGCGCAGCTCGGCGCTCAAACTCGCGTGATGAGCGGTATTGGATGCGAAGGCATCCGAACGCGGATCGACTTTGCTGCGCAGTACCGCCATGGCGAGACTCCCGGCTTTCGAACGCTTCGAAGGGTGGAGGTTGGATCTACTGGGGAGAGGATATCTTGGCGACGGAATCGCCGCGACGCACACGCCCGGATCTCACGACCTTCGCGTTGACACCCCGCAGCCGCAGCTGCTTCCCAACCGGTCCGTTGACGAATTTCATGGCATCGAGACCGAAACGCTCGACGAACTTCTTGCACCCCGTGTGTGGAACCGGCGTGATCTCGAGTACGGCTTCACCGACCGAGAGCCGCGTGCCGGCCGGCAGGTGCGCTTCGCTCAGATCGAGATCCACATACAGCTGATCACCCGCGAGCGACCAGCGCTCGCGGCTCTGTGCCACGAGTGCGGCGGCGCGCGCGTTCATGATGTTGATCTGCATCTCGGGGTCGGCGGCACCATCGGCCGTGTGCCGGCTGCCTCGCGTATGCCAGTTGTCGCCTTCGAGCCCGATGGCGACATCGAGCAGGCCTTCCTCGAGCACCTCTCGTTCACCACTCGCCGGGCGGCGCACGATCATCTCGACCGTGCCCGTGACCCTGGGCGAAGCGCGCAGGTGATCGAGGCCCGACTCGAGTTCCGAGCTGGACAGATGGCGGACGCCCATCAGTAGGCAACTCCCGTGCGCGCCTCGATCTGCCTTTCCAGCGTGCGGCGCACCGCATCGATGTCGTCGGGTGCCGAGGCGCGCAGGCGTTCCACTTCCGCGGCCGAATACGGCGCGGATTGGTTCGGCAGCGACACACCACCGAACTCATCGAGAATGTAGTTGAGCACGTCCGCGAGTTGCGCATCGGTCAATGGCGACTGGCGCGAACCGGGTACCTGCACTAGATAGTCGCGCCCGCCGGGAAGCTCGAGGTAGTAGCCGACACGATCTTTCAGCTGCGGCACTTCCGGGGGCGCGCCTTCGCCGCCGGCGCGATGACAGCCCATGCAGTTGAGCATGTAGTCGAGCCGCGCCCCGGCCTCGGCAGCCGCCATCGGCGCGCAGAGCAGCAGCGCCAGCAGGGCTCTAGTTGTCGACCGCAAGACCGAGTACGACGCCGGTTGAGCAGTGGTAGACGTTGTTGGACGTGCCGTGACACCAGTTGATGTCGTTCGATTTCGCCGGCATGTAAACGGGACGGTCGCCCTCGTTGCGATTGCACATACAACGATTGCAGGTGCTCTTGCCGCAGCAGTCGTTGTAGGAAATGACGTAGTCCTTGCCGTCGACGGGGTTGCGGCAGGTGCCGATCCAGGTGACGGGGGCTGCCTCGGTTCCGGGCGGGCAGGAGTTGGCCGATCCGCCGCAACAGCCGCACAGAAAGCCATCGATCGCGCAGTACCGCCAGTACTCGCAGGAGTTCGGATCGCCCTGCTCTGCGGGTTGTGGCGCCCTGGCCGGGGAGTTCGCCTGCGCGCGCGCCACCGGCAACAGCGGCAGCGCAGCGCCGCCCGCCATCGCCACGCCAAACCGTGCCAGGAAATGTCGCCGCGACGTCGCCCGCGCGACGCGCCGGGTACTGCGCGTAAAGAACCGGTCGAACACGTTCATACCTTCACCTCATTTTCGCCACGCGCTTTGGCGCGCATGAAATCGTTGATGCTCGCCACACCGAGTCGCCTGGCCTCGAACAGGCTCTCGATGTGTTCCCGTGTGTTCACCAGTCCCTTGGCGACGAGAATGCCGGATTCGTCGATCAATGCGGCATACGGGAGCTTACCGACCTGGAACGCCATGCCGAGCTCGGTCGAGATGACATACGGAAAACCCTGCAACTGCCGGTCCGCCACATAGGCTTCGTGCTCGGCCTTCGTACCGCCATCGCTGGCGAATACCAGATCGAGCCAGCTGCGCTCTTCCTTGGCGATTCGCGTGACTACGGGCAGCAGCGTGCGGCACACCGGACAGGTCGGCGAGAGGAAGAACACGAGCACGCCCCGTTGCCGAGCCGCGAAGCTCTCGATCGCCACACTTTCGTCGGTGAGCGTCGGCAGCGTCATGGCGGGCACGGTCTCGCCCGCCTTCACGCCGCCGGAAAGCGTCAGCGCACCCGCCGGCGTAATACGCTCGTGCAGCACGCCGATCTGCCGGGTGAGCGCAAGCACCACGAGGGCGAGCGCAACCACTACGATCCAAAGCACGACGTTGGAGACGACGAGCGCTTCCACTAGACCCACTCCTCGAGTCGCGCCCGTGCCGCGAGCAACTGATTCACCGCACCGTACAAGAGTCCGCAGGCGGCAGCCCCGGCACCGATGCTGACGAGATCGATCCAACCGAACCCCCGCGACACGGGTTCGAGCGTGGCAAGCGCACACACGCCCACCAGCGCGGCATTGCGAACGATGAGACCCCACGTGATGGGCTGTGCGTCGCCACCGCAACCGCAGTCGATGAAGCGTCTGCCGCGAGACAGATTGACGCCCATGGCCAGCGCGTAGGCGCCGAGTAGAAATGCGCCGCCCAGCAGCGCCAACGGAATTTGCAGGAGCGCTCCGACGCCGAGACCGACTTCGGCGGCCACGACGAGCCACGCAACGACGGACACCAGGGATGCGGGCAGCAGCCTATAGGCGGCGAGCACGCCGCGAAACTCCGTCATGTCGCGCAGCTTGTGCAACGCGGCGAACAGGAACAGCCAACCGATCGCGAGCCGCGCAATCACCACGATGACAGGATCGATGATCATGGCACCTGAGTGAAGCTCGGTGTCATCGGACCACCTTCGATGGCGTGTTTAAGAGCACCGGTCAGTGCGTCGTACACATGCACTACCGGCGACTCGAGCGTCGTCGCGATCAACAGGGGTGCCGCGTCTCTGGTCACGGCGATCGACATCGCGTGCGTAGCCAGTTCGATGACGCGTTGCTTCGACTTGGTCTTCAGGTCGTATACCCACACCTGCATGCCCGGATCCTTGTGGGAGTCCACCGCACCCTGATGCACCACGACGAAGAGCAACGCCTTGTCGCGATGCACGGCGTTGAACTGACTGCCGCCTACACGCCAACCTGCTGCGCGTTCGGCATCGCTGAACAGCGACCACTTCGCACCCGGCTTCGCTGCCCCGCCGTCGAACGCCACCGGGTGTACGAAGCCTTCGAAGGAGAAGTACAGCCAGGT
>JBFKCZ010000249.1:0-5016 GCA_041620035.1 Pseudomonadales bacterium | reverse complement strand
CGCTTGGCGATGATGTTGAGTTGAATTTCGTTCGAGCCTCCGGCGATGGAAATCGCCTTGGCTTCGAGCCAGAGCCGCCCCATGGCGATTTCTTCCGCGGAGAAGGGTTTGCCTTCCCAGCCGATGCCGCGTGTGCCACGGATGCGCAGCTGCAGCTCGAGTTGTTGCTTCACGTACTCCGCTTCCACGTACTTGAAGATCGATGTGGCAGCGCCGGGCGTGTTCGCCGCCGACTCCTCCACGGTGCGTCGCTGCGTCAGCACCATGCAGCGGCGCGTCATTTCGTTGTCGATGATAGCCCGGCGCACGGCAGGGTCGATGGTGCGACCGCCATAGTGTTTCGCGAGTTCCGGTAGTGACCGCGACGGCTTGATGCGCTCCATCGGACCCGCAGTGTCGGCGCTCGCCAGCGCGGCGAGACCTGAGCGCTCGTGCTGCAACAGACGCTTCGCCACGGTCCAGCCGCGGTCGACCTCGTGGACGAGGTCGCGCTTGGGCACCTTCACATCGTCGAAGAACGTCTGGCAGAACGGTGAATGACCGTTGAGCAGCACGATCGGTTTCGTCGTCACGCCGGGGCTGTCCATCGAGAAGAGCAGAAAGCTGATGCCCTGATGTTTGGGTGCCTCGGGGTTGGTGCGCACGAGGCAGAAGATCCAGTCCGCGTAGTTCGCGCTCGACGTCCAGATCTTCGAACCGTTGACGAGGTAGTAGTCGCCTTTGTCTTCCGCACGCGTTCTCAGGCTCGCCAGGTCGGAACCCGCGCCGGGTTCGCTGTAGCCCTGACACCAGGCAACTTCGCCGCGCGCGATCGCAGGCAGGTGCCGCGATTTCTGATCTTCGCTACCGTACTCGAGCAAGGTCGGTCCGATCATGCTCACACCCATGCCCACCAGCGGTGGCCGCGCGTGGATGCGCTGCAGCTCTTCGAGCAGCACCAGGAATTCGTCTTTGGAGAGCCCGGCGCCGCCGTACGCCTTCGGCCAGGTCGGCACCGTCCACCCCTTGGCAGCCATGCGCTCGAGCCACACGTAGGAATCGGGATTGGTGCTGGGGCGCTTCCTGCCGCCGTTCACCGCTTCCCCGGCCACCATCTTCGTGCGCATGGACTCGGGGCAGTTGACGGCGAGCCAGGCGCGCGTGTCGGCGCGAAACGCTCGCAGATCTGTCACGAAAACGTCCTCCCTTCGGCTGGTACGCTACTCGATCGTAAGTGGCGCCGTGAAGGGCGTCACACCCATCGCGGCGAGCACCTCGCTCGGGTAGTACGCGACGTCGCCCTTGATGACCAGCGCCACCTTACGGATGTCGGAGATGTTTGTCGTGGGATCACCGTCGGTCAGGATGAGGTCCGCGCGCCGTCCCGGTGAGATGACGCCGCGGTCGTCCAGCACGCGTGCGTACTTGGCGCCGTTGTAGGTGGCGATCTGCAGCACTTCGAGAGGGGTGAGGCCGGCTTCTACGTACAGTTCCAGCTCGCGCTGCAGGGTGAAGCCGGGCAGGTCATCGGTACCGGCGACGATTGGCACCCCGGCCCGGTACAGACGGCCGACGAAGTCGATCATCTTCGCGTAGGAGCGCTCGAATCGAGCGTGCGTCTGCGCGTCGGGAATGTTCATGGCGCCAGCGAGAAAACCACGGCGCACGCTGGGTGGCATGTGATCGGCGACCGCGGCGAACGTTTGCGACAGCACGCCATCCTGCTGACGGATGAAGTTGAACGTGGCGAGCGTCGGGTCGACGACGACTTTCCGCTGCGCGAGCAGTTTGATGAATCGCTGCACTTCGGGCGAGTCGAAGTCCAGATCGGCTACACGATTCGCCGGGAGATAGAAACGCTCCAGGGTGCGTGTGTCGGTTTCTTCGTCGACGAGGAAGTTCAGCAGCACCTGATTGATGTGCTGAATCTCGTCGTAGCCGGCGAGCACGACATCCTCCGCGCGCAGGTGAACCGGCACGTGACCGCTGACGCGCATGCCCTTGGCGTGAGCATAGGCAGTGACGTCCGCGAGGATCTCCCTGGGAAACGAGTTGTACACCTTGATCTGCGGGAAGCCGTGGTCGTGATACCAGTCGATGGCGCGCTGCGCCTCTTCCAGACTCTGAATTACGAAACCGCTGCGTGCTGCGTACGGACTCTCACCTTCGATGAAGCCCGCCGCGACGAGGCGCGGCATCAGCAATGTACCTACCGCTTCCTGTTCGATCATCTCGAGAGTCGTCGGGTTGTCGCCGCCCAGATCGCGAATCGTGGTGATGCCCGTACCGAGGTACAGGGCGCCGTCCCAGAAGCCAACGTGCACGTGCATGTCGAACAGACCAGGCAACAGCACGCGGTTCGCGGCGTCGATGACGCGTGTCGCCTTGCGTTTGGATGTGCCGGCGGGGCTCACCTCGATGATGCGGCCAGCGTCGATGAGCACGTCGCTCGCGTCGAGGAGAGTGGCGCGCTCGCTGTCGAACACGCGCGCGTTGCGAATCAGCGTCGAGCCATCGAGCGGACGGCTGAGCCGCTGCTCGAGTTCCACCAGCATTTCCTGCTCGGCCGCGATCTGGCGTGCTTCGAGTGCGGCAGCGTTCGTCTCCCATCCTTCTTCGATGAGCTGGAAGGTGCCGGGAAAGATCAGGGCGAACATACGGTTCGCGGATGCCCAGACGACGGTGGGCGTGAATCCCAAGCCGGTGAGCGCGAGCAGCTGCACCTTGCGTTGCTCCGCGCCGTGTGCCACGTCCATCTCGGCGAGCGTGCGCGAAGTCAGCGTACCGCTGGGAATCATCGGCAACTTGCCGTCCGATCGCTTGGCGAGTGCAGCCAGCGCGACCGACAAGGTCTGTGGTGTGCCGCCCAGCGGTTCGTAGTGAGCGGTGCCTTCGACGAGCTGATCGCCGGCGTCGGACGTCGTCTTCCAGCGTGCCGTGTTGCCATGCCGCGCGAAGGTCTCGTTCACGAGCGCACCGAAGGTGGATGTGCCCTTGACCTCGTAGCGCGCGAAGGTACCGTCGGGGGCCAGTTCGTAGGTCTCTTTCAGCTCGGGCCCGCGGCCGTTGTCCTTGAACAGGTAGTCCGCCGCGTAGCGCTCGCCAATGCGGTTCACGACGAGATGTCCGGCCTTGTCCTTGCCGCCATTGATCAGTGCGACGTAACGGACTTCGTCGACTGTATGGGCGAGTGGCGCGAATGCGAGCAGGAGAGCTGCAGCAAGGAGGTGCTTCATCTTGTCTTCGCCACGGCGTCGCGCTACTTCATGCGGTAACGGATCGGCAGCGACTTCAGCCCGCCCACGAAGGTCGACTGCACATACTTGGGTTCGCCCGCGAGTTCGATCGATTCCACGCGGCGCAGCAGTTCCCGGTAGAGCGCGCTGATCTCCATGCGCGCCAGGTGCTGGCCGAGGCAGACGTGCGCACCGAAGCCGAACGCCAGTTGCTTGGCATCCTTGCGGTCGACGCGAAACTCGTAAGGCGCGTCGAACACGTCCTCGTCACGATTGGCGGACGGGTACCAGAGGATCACCGACTGGCCCTTGCGAATCGTCTTGCCGCGCAATGTGTAGTCTTCCGTCGCCGTGCGCATGAAGTGACGCACCGGTGTTACCCAGCGGATCATCTCGTCGACCGCGGTCGGCAGAAGCGCATCGGTGTTCTGTCGCAGCTTCGCCATTTCTGCCGGGTTCTCGATCAGCGCGAGGAGACCGCCCGCGGTGGATGCGCTCGTCGTATCGTGGCCTGCGGTCGCGATGATGATGTAGTAGCCGTTGGCATCGAGTTCGGGGATTGGCTTGCCGTCGATCTGGGCGTTGGCGATCAAGGTGGCGGCGTCGTCGGTGGGATGTGCACGACGCTTAGCCGTGAGTTCCGAGAAGTAGGTTTCGAAGTCCCGGACGACGTTCATGAAGTCCTGCGGCTCGAAGGAGCGTGCATTGTCGGGATCGGCACTGCCGAAGAGCTCCTGTGTGAGCTTCAGCATCAGCGCTTCGTCCGACTCCGGTACGCCGAGAATGGACATGATGACGCGCAGCGGATACCAGATCGCAACGTCCTTCACGAAGTCGCATTCACCACCGAATTCGCCCAGACGATCCACGTACTTGGCGGCGAGTTCGTCGACCCGCCCCTGCAGCTTGCGCAGGTTGGTGCCCATGAACCAGCTCTGCGTGAGCATGCGGTACTTGGTGTGGTCCGGGTCGTCCATCTGCACGAGGGATCGCACGAGATGCCTGCGACCCGTCATCTGCTGCACCATTTCCGTGATGCCTTTTGGTCCGAGCACGGGGCGCGGATCGTTGATGAAGAGCTGCTTCTTGCCCTCGACCTCCTTGATGTCGGCGTATTTCGTGACAACCCAGAAGGGTTCGAATCCTTCCGGCTCGACGAATCGCAACGGATCGTTCGCGCGCAGCCAGCGCAGCTGCTCGTGAACACCGGTTTCGTCGGCCCAGAACACGGGGCTGACGAGGGCGTTGTCGATGCCGGGGGAGGTGGTGTGGAGCGTCATGCGTGAGTCCTGTTCGCGGAAGCTCCAGAGCTTAACAGGCGTGAGTCATCGTAGGAGCGCCCTTGGACGGTGTTGCAACAGTCCGAACGGAGCTTGTGGGAGCGGGCTTGCCCGCGAACAAGTGATTGATTTGCTTGCAGCCGTTCGCGCCCAAGGGCGCTCCCACAGTGCCTTCGATGACTTTAACGACACCCTTCTTGGGCGCGATCTTCCGGCTAAACTCGGCCCATGGATTTCGACGACGCACGCGCCTACCTGCTCGAACGCCCCGAAGCGGTGGAGGACTTTCCTTTCGGACCGGATGTGTACGTGTACAAGATCGCCGGCAAAATGTTCGCGACCCTCGCCAGCGAGTCAGGCGAAGGTCGCATGAACTTGAAGTGCGATCCGCAGGAAGCGCTGTTCCTGCGCGACATGTTCGATGCCGTGTCGCCGGGCTATCACATGAACAAGACACACTGGAACACCGTGGCACTCGATGGATCCATCCCGCGCGGCGAGATCGAGCGGATGATCGATCG
>JBFKCZ010000248.1:0-5033 GCA_041620035.1 Pseudomonadales bacterium | reverse complement strand
TGCCGGCGCTCGTGCTCGGCCTCGGCACCATGGCGTTTCTCACGCGGCTCATGCGCTCTTCCATGCTCGAAGTCGTCAACGCCGACTACGTGCGCACCGCGAAGTCGAAGGGGCTGCCGATCACTCGGATTTTCCTCAAGCATCAGCTGCGCAACGCATCACTGCCGGTTGTCACGGTGCTGGGGCCGTCAATCGCGGCCATCACCACCGGTGGCTTCGTGGTCGAACTCGTGTTCGCGATTCCCGGTCTGGGACGCTACTTCGTGCAAGCCGTACAGCAGCTCGACTACACCGTGATCATGGGTACGACGGTGTTCTACGGTGCGTTCCTCGTGCTCATGGTCATCATCGTGGACGTGGTGTACGGACTCATCGACCCACGCGTGAGGCTGTCCTGATGGCGGAACTGCGTCTCGACGCCTCTGCGTTCGAACCGGTCACGAGCACCCGCGACGTGCAGTCGCTGACGCGGCCGTCGCTCTCCTACTGGCAGGACGCCTGGATCCGCCTGAAGAGCAATGGACGGGCGCTGTTCTCGCTCTACATCGTCATCGGCCTTTTGCTGTTCACCGTGGTTGGCCCCTTGCTGTGGCGCATGGACCCTTCGGCGCAGGATCTCGATCAGGTCAGCCAGCCGCCCCTTGCAAACCGCGGCGCACGCGTCGTGCTGCCGTACCAGCCCTGGGATGGCCTCGAGGCGCGAGCGACGAGCTCGTCGAGCCAGACGGCCACCGCCCGCATCGAGCTCGCGCAGCCGCCCACCAGCCAATCCGTGCGCCTGACATGGGATCCCGTGCTCGGTGCGAACGGTTACCGCATTTACCGCAACATCTACGACACCGACGGCGGCGGTGCGCTCGGTCTGCCGCTCGGCGAAGTGTTCCAGCCCGACCTCGTCAGCTTCGAAGACCGGCTCGACCTCAGGGCGCGAACCTATTACTACACCGTGGTCGCGCTCGACGAGTTCGGTGGTGAGTTCTCCGACCACACCACCATCGCCGTGGAGGTCGAACGCGTCATCACCGCCGCGCAGGCCGCGGAGCGCGGATTGGTGGCGTCGGCGGCCGATGTCGCGCCCGGCGACATGCTGCTCCTGCCCCTGCATCCGCTCGGCACCGATTACCTCGGCCGCGACATGCTCGCGCGCCTCATGCACGGCGCCCAGGTTTCGTTGTTCATCGGCATCGTCGCACCGGCGCTGTACGTGCTTTTGGGCATTCTCTACGGCAGCACAGCCGGTTTCCTCGCGGGACGCGTGGATCAGTTGCTCATGCGCTTCGCCGACTTCGTGGTCGCATTGCCTTTCCTGCTGTTCATGATTCTGTTCAAGATCGCCTTCGGCATCGGTCCCGGTGAGAGCGGCATTCTGCCGATGCTGGTGGCACTGGTGCTGCTGTCGTGGCCGGCAACCGCGCGTCTGGTGCGCGGACAGATTCTGCAGATTCGCGAAGAAGGCTACATCAGCGCATCGCGCCTGTTGGGCGCCCGCACCGGCTATCTCATTCTCCGTCACATGATCCCCAACACGATGGGCGTGATTCTGGTGACGCTGACTTTCGCGGTACCCGGCGCGATCTTCACCGAAGCGTTCCTCTCCTTCATCGGCATGGGTGTGGCGCCGCCGACGCCGTCATGGGGCAGCATGTGCAACGAAGGCATCAAGACGATGCTCACCCATCCCCATGAGCTGATCTTTCCCGCCCTGTTCATCTCGATCACGGTGCTGGCGTTCAACCTGCTCGGCGACGGTTTGCGCGACGCGCTGGATGCCCGCATGAGATCCCGGGAATGACGCAACCGATACTTTCCGTCGAAGACCTGCACGTGGAGTTCGATACCTACGGCGGCATCGTGCACGCGGTGCGCGGGGTCAGCTTCAGCGTCGCTCGCGGCGAAACGATTGCGATCGTGGGTGAGTCGGGTTGCGGAAAATCCGTATCGGTGCAGAGCATCATGGGCCTGATTCCCATGCCACCCGGCCGGATCACGCGCGGCCGTGCGCTCTTGAAGGGGCACGACATCCTGCGCAGCAAGCGCATCGACGGCGAGGACATACGCGGGGCGCAGATCGGCATGATCTTCCAGGACCCGATGACCTCACTCAATCCGACGATGACCATCGGCGACCAGATTGCCGAGACGCTGATCGTGCATCGCGAATACACGCGTGCACAGGCCGCGGCCCGCGCCGTGGAACTGCTCGCCGCCAGCCGAATACCCGAACCGGCGAAACGCGCCAAGCAGTATCCGTTCGAGTTCTCCGGCGGCATGCTGCAACGCGCGATGATCGCCACCGCCATCGCCTGCGAACCCGCCGTCCTGATCGCGGACGAACCTACGACCGCACTCGACGTGACCATTCAGGCTCAGATTCTCGATCTGATGAGCGATCTGCAGCGCGACACGGGCATGGCGATCGTGCTCATTACCCACGACCTCGGTGTGGTGGCACGCATGGCCGACCACGTGGCCGTGATGTATGCGGGCCAGATCGTGGAACGCGGCACCGTCGACGACATCTTCTATCGCTCGGCCCATCCCTACACCCTCGGCTTGCGCGATGCCATGCCGACGCTGACCGCCGACAAGAGTCACGCGCTGCAACCCATCGACGGCTCGCCACCCGATCTGTTTTCGCCACCCCAGGGCTGCGGTTACTTCGCGCGCTGCCCTCATGCCATGCGGGTCTGCCAGGGCAACATGCCCGCCGAGTTCGAGATCGAATCCGGGCACGGCGCACGTTGCTGGCTGCACCACGAATCCGCGCAGGTCGACGTGTCGCGACTGTTCCGCGCACGTGACGCGCAGAGGGCCATCTCTTGACGCTGCTCGAGGCGCGTGGCGTCACCAAGTACTTTCCCATCGGCAGGGGCCAGCAGGTTCACGCCGTGGACGGCGTATCGCTCACGATCGAGGAACGGGAGATCCTCGGCCTCGTCGGCGAAAGCGGCTCGGGGAAATCCACCTTCGGCAAAGCCATCCTTGGTTTGCACGACAAGACCGCCGGCGAAGTGATCTATCGTGGCGAAACGCTGCCAGCCCGTTACACGGCCGTCGACTTTCAGAAGTATGCGAAGCGCATGCAGATGATCTTCCAGGACCCCTACTCGTCGCTGAACCCCCGCATGACTGTGGGCGAGATCATCGGCGAAGGGCTGCGCCTGCATACAGCGCTCGCTGGTACCGCGATCCGCGACCGCGTCGCCGACTGGCTGCGCCGTGTGGGCCTCTCGCCCGATCACATGTCGCGCTATCCCCACGAATTCTCGGGCGGCCAGCGCCAGCGCATCGGTGTGGCGCGCGCGCTCATCCTCGAACCCGAGTTCGTGGTGTGCGACGAACCGATCTCGGCACTCGATGTGTCGGTGCAGGCCCAGGTCATCAACCTGCTGGACGAACTGAAGCGCTCGATGGGGTTGACGCTCCTCTTCATCGCGCACGACTTATCGATGGTGCGCTACGTGTCGGATCGCATGGCGGTGATGTACCTCGGCACGCTGGCGGAGGTAGGCCCCGCCAATCGCGTCTACTTCGAGCCCCAGCATCCCTACACGAAGCTCCTCGTCGCCTCGAATCCGGCACCCGACCCGAAGAGCGAGCGCGAGCGTGTCTCCACCACCATCAAGGGCGAAATCCCCTCCCCCGTGAACGTGCCGCCCGGCTGCCGCTTCGCCAACCGCTGCCCGAAGGTGATGGATGTGTGCCGCAACGTGACACCGCAGCTGCTGCCGCTGAAAGAACACCCGGACCGCCAGGTGGCCTGCCACCTCTTCACCTGACGGCGCTGATTGCCCGTTGTGTGGGAGCGGGCTTGCCCGCGAATAAGTGATTGATTTACTTGCAGCCGTTCGCGTCCAAGGGCGCTCCCACAGTTGCTTCGATGACTTTCGCGACGCCCTCCGAGGGCGCCCCCACAGCGGCTGCGACGACTTTTGCAACACCCTCCTTGCCCGCGTCGAGAGTCTGGCGCGATCTCAATGGGGCGGAATGAGGCAGGAGTGGATCGACTCGTCGCCCGGCACCTGCCGCGCCAGCGTGCGGATCGCGAGGTCCGCCTCTTCCAGGTCGAAGTCGTGGGTGTGCATGCGTTCGAGCGGCACCTTGCCCGACTCGATGAGGCGGATGGCGCGCTTGTAGCCCGATGACGTGACACCGATCGCGCCCTTGATGTTGATCTCCTTCATGACGATGAGATCGCTCACGAAGTCGTCCACCGGCTTGAAACCCTTGACCCCGGCGAGCACCACCGTGCCGCCCGGACGCACCATGTCCAGGGCATCGCGCACCGGACGCGTCGCGTAGGACGTCACATCCAACACGACGTCGGCGCCGCGGCCGTCGGTGATCTCGCGCACCCGCTTCACGGCCTGCTCGTTGTCGACGTCGATGGTGTGATCGGCGCCGAAGCCTCTGGCCAGTTCGAGCTTCTTCGCATCCGCCGCGAGGCCCGTGACGATCACGGTGCCGGCACCGGCCTCGCGAAGGGCCACCACACTCGCGAGACCGCGCTGACCGGGCCCGAGCACCACCACCGTGTCACCCACCTGCGTGTTCGGCATCTCCACCGCCCAGCGAAATCCTGCGCCAAGTGGATTGAACATGACGGCAAGTGCCGCGGGCAGTGTGCCATCCATGCGATGCACGACGGAGTTCGGGTGCAGGTACATGTACTGCGCATAGCCGCCCCACAGTCCCGGTGCTTCCGACAACGGCACATAGGAATAGATCTTGCGTGAGCGGCAGAGATGGTAGGTACCGCCCAGACAGGGATCGCAGTGCCGGCAGGAGATCATCGTTTCCACGGCGACCCGATCGCCGACATCGACCCCCCAGCGCGCGGCCGCCCGGTCGCCAATCCTTGCGATGCGCCCTAATGGCTCATGGCCCGGCACCACGGGCATCGGTGTGCGCAGCATGCCCTCGTACTGCTCGTAGTCGCTGCCGCAGATCCCACACGCCTCAAGCTCGAGCAGCGCCGAGTCTGCATCGATGTCCGGGATGGGCAGATCCATCCGCTCCAGGCGCCGGTTCGC
>JBFKCZ010000247.1:0-5042 GCA_041620035.1 Pseudomonadales bacterium | reverse complement strand
GGCGGTGATGCCAAGGCGATCGATGCGTTACCGCGGTCGCAGCGGTTGTCGTTGCGCAGCGTAGAACATCTCGTTCACCACCTGGGTGAAGCGCCCGCCGTGATCGTGGTGCTGGGGCTGAAGGGAAGGCACTCGACACCGGGAGGCAGCGCGTTTCCTGCGGTGCAGAACCTGCTGCTCGCGGCGCATGCAATGGGGCTGGCAGGATCCGTGTTCAATTTTCCACTGTCGCACGAAGACGAACTGCGGCAGCGGCTCGCCATTCCAGACACCAATCAGATCTACTGTGTGATTCCCATCGGATACCCCACGGACCGACATGGCCCGTTGAAGCGCAAACCGGTAAAGGACGTCGTCTTCATGGATCGCTTCGGCGAATCCTGGGACTTCGCTGCGGCACAACCGCCGGAAGGGTGGCAAGCCAAGTGGATCGAGGAATAGCAAAGTCCGAGTGGAAGCGCATCGTGATGCATGCCGACATGGATGCGTTCTATGCGGCAGTCGAACAGCACGATGATCCGAAGTTGCGCGGCAAGCCGTTACTGATCGGCGGTCGCAGCGGCAGGGGCGTGGTACTCACGGCATCCTATGAAGCGCGACCGTTCGGCGTTCACAGCGCGATGCCAATGGCCCTGGCGCGGCGCAAGTGCCCCGATGCCCTGATTGTGCCGCCCCGGTTCGATCGGTATCAGGAAATCTCGCAGCAGGTGATGAAGATCTTTGCGGACTTCTCACCCGACGTCGAAGCACTGTCGCTCGATGAAGCATTCCTGGAGATGACCGGCGCGGAGCACATCTTCGGCGGCCCCGAGCGGATGGCGCGTCAACTCAAGGATCGCGTACGCGAGAGCACGGGGCTCGCCGTCAGTGTGGGCGTCTCCGGCACGAAGTACGTCGCGAAGGTGGCGAGCGATGTCGGTAAACCCGACGGGTTGGTCGTCGTACCGCAACACCGTGCGCAGGCATGGCTCGCGCCGCTGCCGGTGAGCCGACTGTGGGGCGCAGGCCCCAAGACTCAGGCGCGCCTTATCGAACTGGGGTACGAGAAGATCGGCGAGATCGCGGCGGCCGATGTGGCAACGCTCGAGCACCAGCTGGGACGCATCGGCGTGCGCTTTCACCAGCTTGCGCGTGCGGAAGACGTCCGGATCGTCTCGAGAGAGCGTGCGTCGAGCAGCATCAGTGCGGACACCACGCTGGAGCGCGACGTGGTGCTTCGAGCGGACATCGTCCGACACCTGCGTCGGTCGGCGGATACGCTGGGTCGGCGACTGCGGAAGAAGGGCGTGCTCGCCGGCGGCGTGCGCGTCAAGCTCAAGTCGAACACCTTCGTCCTCACCACGCGTCAGGCCAAGCTCAGCGACCCCACCGACGTTGCCGATACGCTGCACCGCGCGGGTGTTGCGCTGCTCGATGAGTTCGATGATCCGGGCCCATTCCGCCTGGTCGGCCTCGCCGTCTACGACCTGGTCCGCCAGTCCCTTCAGTTCGACCTCTTCGGCGACGGCGCGAGACAGCGCCGCCTGGAGACTGCCATCGACCAGGCAGCTGCGCGTTTCGGTCGCGATGCGTTGCTGCGCGCGACGCGGCTCGTCGACGGGCTTACGCGCGTTGCCCCTACCCTCGACTTCCTCGACGAGGACGACTGACTACGCGGCGAGTGTGGCGCGCGTCGCGTGGCGTATGTGCGTGGCATCACGAAGCATGCTTGCCGGCAGACCCCATGTGAGGAGGTGCGACACAGCGAGCGGTTTTCGCGGAAGCAGGCGGCAATATCGTAGGTTGGCGCGAGGTGACCGCTGCGTGTGGTCGTTCCACTACAAGGATTTGCGCGCGTGGAATTCGATACATTGACGTTCGTCCTGCTCGGGTTGGCGGCCGCTGTTGCCTTTGCGCTCGGCTGGTCCATCCGGCGCATGCTTGCCAACGGTCAGGAAGCCGAGCTCAAGCGCGCACTCTACGAATCGAAGGGATCGATACCCCAGCTCGAGGCGGCAGTACGTACGCGCGACCAGCGCATCGGTAACTATCAGACCGAAGCGGACCAGTTGCGCAGCCGCATTGCGGCCCTGGAGACCACGGTTTCCCAGCGCGACACCGAACTCGTCAAGCGTGATCGGGAGCTGCGTCGCGCCAACTCGGAGCTCGCGATCGCCAAGGAAGGGGGTCTTTCGGAGTCGCTCCATCCGGAATTCCAGATGATGGAAGGCGCGTCGGATTCTGCGCCGGCGGCCACGCCGAATGCCGACGTGAGGTTGAAGCAGGCGGAAGCGCGCTACGAAGCGTTGAAGCGAGGACTGATTGCCCGCGACGATCGCATTACGGAGCTCGAAGCGAAACTCGGCAAGGGTCCATCGCGCGCGCTCGAGACCGAAGTCGATGCATTGCGCCTCGCACACGCGGCGCATGCGGAAGAGATCGCCTCGCGCGATGCCACGATTCAGGCGTTGCAGTCGCGTCTGCAGGACGACGCCGAGCAGCGCGCTCAATTCGAGGTGCTGGCCAAACGACGCACCGAAACCAACCGCGAATTGAAAGACAAACTGTTCAAGTTCGAGTCCCAGCTGCCCAAGCTCATGGATACGCTCCAGAGCCGTAACACGATCATCGCGGAACGCGATGCCGCCATCGTCGGGCTGAAGAAGGACCTTGCGCACATGACCGGTGAACGCGACCAGCGCGACCGGAAGATCTCTGGGCTCGAAGCCGCGGTTGCCGAGCGCGACACCAGGCTTGCTGCGCGCGACCGCGACTTGAATGCCAAGCGGCAGCAGGTTGCGACGTTGGAGCAGGAACTCGCCGCCACCACACAGACCCTGCAAAGCACGCAAAGCACACTGCGCGAACGCGAATCTGCGATCGCAGTACAGGCAACGAAGCTGATTACGGCGAACGAACTCGCGGAAGCAGCGACGCGGGACAAGGAACAGAGTGCCGAGTCGTTCAAGAGTACGGTTCGCGATCGCGACTTCCGGATTGCTGCGCTGGACGCTGATGTGGAGACTCTGACCGCCCACATTGCCAAGCTCGAGGCCGAACTCGAGGCGACTCGACCCGAAGTGGTTGCCCAGGCGAACCGTCTCGAGGCCGTGGAGCGGGAGCACGAAATCCTGCTGCGGGAGAAAGACCAGGCAATCGAGTCGCTGAAGAACGTCATTCGCGACCGCGACTTCCGCATCGCGAGCCTCACGGCGGATGTCGAGAAGCTGTCGGCCGCCGCAGATTCCGCTGTGGCGGTGGCACCGTTGCCGGACGAACAGGTGCCCACATTGTCGGTCGTACCGGTCGTAGACGAGGCGATGGCGCGCCGGGTGGAAGAACTCGAGGCCGAGTGCGTACGACTCACCGCGGTGATCAAGTCGCAACCGGCGCCGCCGGACAACAAGTCCGAGAGTCATGCCATCGAAGTGCTCGAAAGCCAGTTGGCCGAGGCACGGCGCCGGGGCGAGCGCGCCGAAGACGAGCTCATGGCGGCGATGAAAGAAGCCAAAGCACTCCGCGCGCGCATCGAGGAACTCGAGTCTCCGCCCGAAGCGCCCGCGCAAGCGAACGGTTGAGCCGCGCCGGTGTGAGAGCGCCCTTGGGTCATCGGGGCCGCTGTGGGAGCGCCCTTGGGCGCGAACGAACGTAAAGAAATCATCGGTCTATTCGCGGGCAAGCCCGCTCCCACAAATCTGCATCGACCTTTTGCGACACCCTCCTTGGGCGCGAACGAACGTAAGGAAATCATTGGTTCATTCGCGGGCGAGCCCCCGCGCCCACACGCTTCGGCTAGCGCGGACCGCCGCGGCAGCGCACCATGGGCATCTCACTCGAAGCGAGTCGTGTCATGCCGATCCAGCCCATCTTCGGCCGCGTTGCGGAACTCAAGAAGTCGCTGCGCAATCTCTCGGTCGATGAACTCAAGCAGGCGATGCAGCACAGCGAGCAGTTGCTGGTCGTCGACATCCGTGAGATCCAGGAGACCATCGACCTGGGCACCATTCCGGGTGCAGTGCATGTCTCCCGCGGCATGCTCGAGTTCTGGGCAGATCCCGCGAGCCCCTACTACCGCGACTACTTCAAGGAGGACGCGCGCATCGTCGTGTTCTGTGCCGGCGGTGGACGATCGGCCTTCGCTGCACGGGCGCTCATCGACATGGGGTATGCCGATGTTGCGCATCTCGAAGTCGGTTTCAACGGCTGGGCAAAGGCCGGCGAACCGGTTCAGGAGGTTGCCAGCAGCAGTCGGTGGATGCGCAAGCCGAAGGGCGCAGCCGACGGTCGACCAGCCATGGCTGTCGGCCATGTCGTACTGAATGTTGCCGACATCGCCGCGAGCCACGCTTTTTTCTTGCAGCTCGGACTGCGCAATGTGGCGATCACCGAGCGAGTTGCAATCCTCGAGCTGCGCGGCGGAACCCATCTCATTCTGCTGCCCGCCGATGGACCCACGGCGGCGGGCGCGGAAGCGTCATTCGATCTGATGGTCGACGACGTCGACTCGACGCACGCGGGATTGATCGGCGCCGGCATCGAAGTCAGCGAGCTGGAGGAAGGAGACATTCACCGCAGCTTCGTGGTGACCGAACCCGGCGGCCACCGCATCACGATCAATTCGAGCCATGTGGGTGCGCTGCCTGTCTAGCCGGTCGCCGCGCGAATGGCCCATGCGCACAATGCGCCGGTTACCAGGAAGCCGATCCAGGATGCCGAAACCGGGATCTCGTAGGGTCCTACGACGAATTGCCAACCATTGAGTGCACGTAGGAGATGGATGATGGCGACGAGGCCGAAGACTACGGCCGACGTGATGAGGTAGGTCTTGACGGCTTCGAGAGTCATGCGGAACTCCTCCGGGAGGAACCAGTGGTCAGCATCTACCTCTTGCGCGAAATTCACCAGCTTCGAGCCTGGTCGCTCAGGGCGAGACGCGGATGACCTTCCCGCCCGGGCCGTCGGTCAGGATGTACAGATAGCCGTCGGGACTCGTGCGCACGTCGCGTAGCCGCGCGCCGAGTTCGGTGAACATCACGTCCTGTCCGGCCACACTACCGTCCGGC
>JBFKCZ010000246.1:0-5062 GCA_041620035.1 Pseudomonadales bacterium | reverse complement strand
TTCACAACTTCCTGCGGGCAGTGGTCACCGCGGGGCGCTCCGACTGCCTGCTGCTTCTCTTCTGTGGGAAGCTCGACATCGAAGACATTCCGGTGCTGTGCGAACTCGCCGACATGGGATTGATTCGTAAGCCCGCCTATCTGCCGCCGTGGGCGGCAGACCGGCGATTCCTGCTCAGCTATCTCGCCTATTCGTCATACCTCAACAGCGTCGACCTCGGTACGATTCGCGATCACTACAAGTCGCTGCTCGCGCATAGCCCGGTTGTGCAGCTGAACGCTGACGCGTCCTGATGTCTTGCAGATGATCGCTACAAGGCAACCGGCTTGGGTCGTGACGCAGGTACGACTGGAATCTCGTCGTCGGTGAGCGGCGCGCGGTTCTTCCGCCGTGCAAGCGCTGCTTCGATGTAGGGCGCGAGCTGCTCGGCCTTACGTGCCTCGCGCGCTTCGCGCCCCTCGGCGAAATCGTCCAGTACGTCGCGGTGGAATCTTTCGAGGCTCTCACAGATGTGTTCATGCCTGTTCTTGCCGCCCTGCTGCAGGAAGATCACCTGGTCGACACCCGACTCGGCAAAGCTGTGCATGTGTGCCCGGAATTCGTCGGGCGTCCCGATGCCGGGCGATCGCGTCATGCTCCGTTCCGGGTTGACGGCAGCGCCACCATAGGCGGCATCGACGACTTTCTCGCCACGGGCCTTCGCCAGCTTGCGGGCTTCGAACTGTTCCCAGAGCCGGCTGCGGCCGGGTAGCACGTCATCGGTGACCAGTGCGCCGACGGCATACTCGAAGAAGCGAAAGCCATCCTCGCCGCGACGCGCTGCCTCGGCGTGATCGTCGTGGAGCGAAAACGCGGAGACCATGGCGATGTTCGCATTCACCGTATGGCCGAGCGGCACGCATTCCTCGGAGCGGATCGTGTCGTAGTAGATTCCGCTCCATGTCTTTGCCTCGTCAGGGTTCAGAAAGCTGAACGCGAGGACGCCGAGGCCGTTTTGTGCGGCTACCTTGATCGTGTCGCGATTGGTGCATGCCATCCACATCGGTGGATGCGGCTTTTGAACCGGTTTCGGCAGCACATTCCGGCACGGCAACGACCAGTCTTCGCACTGGTATCCCGGATACGGCTCCATGACCATCATGTCGGCAATTTCGCGCGCTGCTTCGAGGCTCATCGCGCGCTTGCGCTTGGCCGGTATGCCGAAGCCGCCGAGCTCCAGCCGCGTCGCACCCTCACCAATACCGAACTGCACGCGACCGTGCGAGACGAGATCGAGCATGCCTACCGCTTCCGCGGTGCGGGCCGGATGGTTGTAGTTGGAGATCACCTGACGGATACCGAAACCGATCTTGATCCGCTCCGTGCGCGCGGCAATCGCCGACAGGAACACTTCGCTCGCAGAGCAGTGTGAGTACTCCTCGAGGAAGTGATGCTCCACCGACCAGGCGTAGTCGATACCGAGCTTGTCGCCCAGTACGCATTGCGCGATCGCATCATCCACCAGTCGCTGCTCACTGCCCGCATCCCAGGGCTTTGGCAGTTGCAGTTCGTAGAGCATGCCGAATCTCATGGATATACCCTCATTGTGTTGTCTGTACCTGCGCCGGCATGTACCAGATTGGCGATGACCAGGCGCGCTCCTGAATCGTCAGCTTCATGTCCGGCCGAGGTGCGACACCGGCGCGGATCGCATCCCAAGTGGACCACCGGCAGGTCGGATTCTCGAGTACCCGCAAATAGTAGAAGGCACGAGCGTCCGGCTTGAACTCGGGATCGCGCCACAACACGGCGAGTTCTGCGGCGCCCGCATCCTTGCTGAATTCGCACGTGGCAGGATCGACCGTCGCACCGTTGTCCGGGCATCGGTGCGACGCATCCGGGGAACTACCGCCAGAGCACGCCACATCGAACACCTTCTCGTGGCTCTCGCCATTGGCCAGCCAGCCCTTGACGATCTGCAAGCGCTGCAGCGGCGCGGAATCCGCAGCACGCGTCGCCCAGGCGAAAAAGCGCGGCGCGCTGTTCTGCCGCGCGAGCAGATCGCCACCCATGGGAACGCCTTTGGCGTACGACTGCGTGATGGCGTCGTTGCGCATCGGCAGATCGTCGGGCAGGTCGTATCCCGCGAAGAACCTTACGCGAATGCGCGGCCCACTCGTGGCGAAGGTTTCCTTGCGACGGAACGCCTCGTAGATCGCGTCGCGCGTGTTGGCCTCCGCCCAGACGCCGGCGAGCCCCGAGGCGCCCCAGTACTGGGCCGCGGGTTGTCCGTAGCGCTGGCCGTCGGCACCGGGCTTGTCGAGGGGCACCGATCCGCGCAGCTGCGGCGTTGCGTCGGCCATGCCCGTCTTGCTCCAGTAGTTGTATTCCTCGAACGAACCCGCCGCGTTGTGGGTGTCGCTCGAACCGATGAAGCCGAACTGGAATGGATTGAATCCTTCACCATCGGCGTACTCGAGGCCGCGTCGCAGCGCCTGGCGGACGTAGCTGCCGTCGGGTTGACTCTCGAGGTCGCTCGCCACGCGCAGCGGCATGATCTCGAAGTCGGCCCACTCGTCGTTCGGCGACAGCGCCGGGTGTGTCTCCGACGTGCCCTTCACCTGAGTGATCTCCACCAGGGGTTCGTTGCGCATCCGCTGGTCCGCGTACGCCAGATCCATGGCACTGCCGTCGAATTTGCCCTGTCGGAACATCCAGCCGTTCGACCCGTTCGAGTTGTGTGGAATGGCCAGCAGTTCCCGGCCCGCATCGCGCTCCTTGTCCATCCAGTTCCACAGGTCTTCCGGATTGACGCTGTCCGCTGCGGTGAACGGCATCACAGGCGCCTGCGCGCCGCGATAGATCACGTTGCGATGCAGGTTCTCGAACGCGGGGCCGGAGCTCGTGTACTCGTAGCCGATGAACGCCGTGAACGTGCCAGGGTCATTGTTACGTTCCGCGGACGCGACGATTTCTGCCCACGCCGCTTTGGAAACTTCGATGTCGAACAGATCGTCCGCTTCCTGACCGCGCAGCCGGGCAACGATTCGGTTGAACGCGTCGCGTCGCTCCACGGCCGACTTCGCTTCGCGGATGGCCACCGAAATCTCGTGTTGTCCGACCTTCGTCGTTGGATCGTCCATGGCCGGCAGCATCCCGAGGTAGATGCCGTGATCGGTGACTGCCTGAAAGTCGAGCGGCGCCGGCATCTTCATCTCCATACCGGCGGGATGTCGCAATGCCTCGCCTTTGGCGAAGCGGTAGGCATCATCGGGCGATGCGCGCGTGCCGAAGATGAAGGCATCGAAAGAGTAGGTGGTGTGAACGTGGAGATCGCCGAAGTAGGCGTTCCGATCGGGATTGTGATCGATGGTCTTGGCGGCCACGGGCGGTGCCGAACTCGCGGCTGGCGTTTGACTGACTGGTGCCTCCGGTTGCGAGCAGCCCAGTGTCGACAGCAGTAGCGCGACCGCTGGCGCGAAGAAGGTGTATCTCATTGTTTGTGTCTCCCCGATCCCCGAAGTGTCCAGCAATTGAGCACCCGGCTCAAGGCAGACGCTACTGAGCTGAACGCGTAGCCTGTCGCCGTGGCTGATCGCGGGAGGAGTGCCAATGAAATTCGGATTGCGTTACTGCAACACCGGCCGCTATGTGGATCCGGTGCGCGCCATAGAACTGCTGCAGGCTGCCGAAGAGGCAGGCTTCGAGTCGGCGTGGACCGTCGAACACACCGTGGTGCCGGCAGGCTACGCATCGGCGTACCCCTACGCCGACGACGGCAAGATGGCAGGCGGTGTGGATGATTTTCCCTTGCCGGATCCGCTCATCTGGATGGCCTACGTGGCCGCCGCGACTAACCACATCAAGCTCGCCACCGGCATTCTCATTCTGCCGCAGCACAATCCGGTGGTGGTCGCAAAGCAGGTTGCAACCCTCGATCATCTGTCCCGCGGACGGGTGCTGCTCGGCATCGGTGTAGGCTGGCTGAAGGAAGAGTTCGACGCGCTCGGCGTGCCCTTCGATGACCGTGGCGCGCGTACCGACGAATACGTACACGCAATGCGCGCTCTATGGCGCGATCCCAAGCCGACATTTCATGGCAGCTACGTCAACTTCGACAATGCCTACTGCCAGCCGCAGCCGCTGCAACGCACGGTACCGATCATCGTGGGCGGCCACTCGCCGGCGGCAGCGAGGCGTGCAGGCAGGCTGGGTGATGGGTTTTTTCCGGCGCGCGGTGCGTCAGAGGAACTGATCGCTATGGCACGGCGCACCGCCGCACAGCATGAACGTGATCCGGATCGTCTGGAAATCACCACCAGCATGCCGGCGACCCGTGCGGAGATACCCGAACTCGCGGCGCGCGGCGTACACCGGTTGCTGGTGCCGGTGACCGCGATGCCGGGACTACCCACGGCGATCTCGAGTCCCGACGATGTGCTGAACTGGCGCGAGACGCTGGAGCGCTACGCCGACTGAAGAAGCGCGGCGAGTCCGACACAACCAATCGTGATGCGGCTGCTACGCGGCCATTACGCCACGCAGCGAATCGATGAACTGTGAAACTGCTGCAGTATCGCCCGGGTAGGCGTCGTCTTCGATGAACCGATCGAGGAACGTCTGTGCCCCCAGCATGAAGTAGGCCTGCGCGCGAATCGTTTCTTCGTTCATGCTGCGCAGTTCTTTGCGTTCGATGCCGCGGCGGATGCGTCCACAGACATGCGCAACGTTCGCCTGCACCCCGTCGTGATACAGCGCGGGGTGGTGCAGCCGCACTTCTTCCGAGAGACGAACGTAGTTGGGATTCGCGTGGAGGAACTTGACGTAGATCGTGAGGATGCGCTGCTCGTAGTCGAAGAAGCTCTCCGTGTCCTCGGGTGCCGTCAGTTGCGAAATGAACTCGAGGGCCTGGGACGCCATCAGTTCGCGCAGCAGTTCACCCTTGCTGCCGAAGTGATAGTTGAGGATGCCGACCGCCACTTCTGCGCGGGCAGCAATCTTGGCGACGGAGGTGTTGTAGAAGCCGAACTCGCGTGCTTCGGCCAGCGCTGCCTCCAGAATGCGAGCACGGGTGTCGTGCGAC
>JBFKCZ010000245.1:0-5069 GCA_041620035.1 Pseudomonadales bacterium | reverse complement strand
TCGCCGCCGCGTAGGTCGCCGCCATCCAGTGGATCATGTAGCCGAGGAATATCACACCGCCGATCATGGCGAGGTAGAAGAGGACGCAAATGATCAGCGCGCTGTCCGGTGTCATCTTCTGATTGGGTTCGGCGCCGATCTGCCAGCCCACCTGAGTGATGCCGTAGTACCAGCAAACCGCGGGCACCAGCGCCCACGGAGCCGTGTGGGTCGCGAGCCGCTTCAGGGTGGAGCCACCGCCTGCGGCGATTCGCGTCCACGCATCGTTCGGGCGGAACAGTATGTCGAGGGAGTGCACAGCCATGGTGTCCTCAGCTGGATGGGGTTTCTGTATTGCGGACCGGGTCGCTCCCGTCCTCGAAGAGCGTGGCGTCGCCGTCACGGCCGACGTTCTCGTACTGGCCGCTGTCGACCGCCCACATGAACGCCGCGATCGCCACCGCGATGACGACGACGGACACCGGTATCAGGACCAGAATCATTTCCATGGCGTGACCTCGCGGCCGAGGCGCAGCGCGTTCAGCGTCACGCCCAGCGAACTCAGCGACATGCCGATCGCCGCAACCCAGGGTGGAATCAATCCGCAGGCCGCCAGCGGAATGGCGGTGAGGTTGTACGCGACGGCCCATGTCATGTTCTGGCGAACGATGGATCGGGTTCGTCGAGCCACGGCGATGGCGCGTGGAATCGCGCTCAAACCCTGACCGATCAGGATCGCGTCGCTGCGCCCCTTCGCGAGATCGGTAGCGTCGATGGGGGCGACGGAAACGGTGGCCGCCGCGAGGCTGGGCACGTCGTTGATGCCATCGCCCACCATGAGGAGGCTCGCGCCGCCGCGCGCGCGATCCCGAACGTGTTCGAGTTTGGCTTCAGGCGACATGTCGGCGCGGAAGGGGAGATCGGCGAGTGCGGAGCTCACCTCCGCGGCGGCGCCTGCGTTGTCGCCGGTGAGCAGTTCGACGTCGAGCCCGAGTTCGCGCAGCCGTGTCAGCGTCGCAGCCGCGTCGTCGCGAAGCCACAGTCGCACGCGGAACTCGGCGAGGGGCACGACCCCGGTCGCTGTCTCGCGCGCGAGATGCACGGTGCTCTCGGCACGCTGCCGGGGCGCACGGTCGATGCCGCAGAACGATGCGCTGCCGAGCCGATAGGTGACGCCGTCGATCCGTCCGGACACGCCCTTGCCGACCGCAACTCGCACGTCCTGCGCGGCGATCGCATCCGACGCCGGCTCGGTTTCGAACGCCTCGGCGAGCGGGTGGTTCGTGTGCGATTCGAGAGCGGTCGCGATGCGTGTGCACTCCGCCGCCGAAACATCGGCCATGGCTTCGGTGGAGATCAGCTCGGGCTTTCCACCCGTCAGCGTGCCGGTCTTGTCGAACACCACATGGCTCGCCTGGGAAAGACGTTCGATGACGTCGGCGCGGGTCGTCACGAACCCGCTGCGGCGCAGGGCCGCGGACGCGGCAGTGATTGCCGTTGGCGTGGCGAGCGACAGTGCACAGGGACACGATACGACGAGCACGGCAATGGTGGCCCAGAGCGCCTGGCTGGGCTCGAGCAACTGCCACGCGATGTAGGTGAGCGCTGCGAGCACCAGTACGGCCACGACGAAGTGGCTGGCGATTCTGTCAGCCAGCAATGCCAGCCGTGGCTTGTCGAAGGCCGCCCGCTGCGCGAGACGGTGGATCGTCGCCATGCGCGTATCCGACGTCGCCGCGGTTGCCACCATGCTGATGGGCTGGTCGAGATTGAGCGTTCCCGCAAACACCCGGTCGCCAACTTGCTTCGCGATCGGTCCCGACTCGCCCGTGAGCGGGCTTTCGTCGACATCGGTTGCACCGTTGGCTACCAGACCGTCGACGGGTATACGCGCACCGGCTGGAATCTGCACACGATCGTTCACGGCGACGTCGGCGATCTCCACGCGCAATGGCTTACCGTCGCGTTCGACGTCGAGCCACTCCGGCAACATGGCGAGCCAGTTGTCGAGCCGGGCCAGGCGCAAGCGCGTGCCCTGCTCCAGCAGGCGGGCTGCGAGCAGCAGGAACGTGAACATGGTCACCGAGTCGAAGTAGACGTGACCTGAGCCGGTGATGGTCGCGGCGACGCTGGCTGCGAAGGCGATCGCGATGGCGAGTGCGACCGGCACGTCCATCGACAGTCCGCCGCGCCGTTCAGCGCGGGGCTGTACCCAGGCGGCGACCGATACTACCGCGTTGCGGAAGAAAGGCGCCGCGGAGTAGAGCACCACCGGTGTCGTGAAACCCAGTGCAATCCACTTGAACAGGTTGTCGTAGAACGGCGTCATGTCCTGCATGGCTCCGGCGTAGAGCGCAATGGAGAACATCATGACCTGCATCATCGCGATGCCGGCGACGCCCAGCCGTTTGAGCTGCGTTCGCCGCTCCGCGAGCAGTGCGGGATCGTTATCGGCGCGAGGCGCGAGCATCGGCGTGTATCCGGCGCGCGTCAGCGCTTCGACCACGTCGTTGACGCCGATCTGAGTGGCGTCGAACTCGAGCAGTACCCGGCGACGGGCGGCATTCACCCGCACATGGCGTACCGACCGAAGACTTTGGAGTGTGGCTTCGATGCGGCTCGCGCAACTGGCGCAGCGCATGTCCGGCACGTCGACTTCCAGTTCGAACCTGCCGGCCTTGTTCTTGCGGGCGGCGAGGGCCGTGACCGCAGCATCGTCCACGGGGCCGAGGCGGGTGGCCCGTACGCGATCCGATGCCGCGTGCGCTTCCGCGCTCATGGCCGTGGCGCCTGCGGCAGTCGCCAGCTCGACTTGTCGAGCGGTGCGAACGTTTCGTTGCGGACGTCGGCGTCGGCGCCCATCACGGCCATGGTCACAGTGATCGCGGACATGATCATGCCGATGGCGGGGATCGCAATCACCAGCCAGACCCACCGATTCCGATACCAGGGCCGCTCGTGCATGGAAGCATCGTTCATGACGTCGGTCCCAGGAAGCGGGTGGTTTCCGTGTCGCAGTTGCGTTGCGCATCGCACACTTCGAACTGCACGTCCATGCTGACGACGTTCGCCGCGCGGGGCAGTGTGAGGCTCACCGTCACGTTCAGCACCTCGCCGGCATCGATCTCGACGGCGCGCGGGCCCGAAAGAGCCACCGGTCGATCGCCCAGGACGGTGAGCTCGAGCGTGGTGGCGCGCTGCGCCTTGTTGATCAGCTTCAGGACATAGTCGTTGCGCACTTCCGCACCGACCACGTGAAACAACTCGCCGCGCTCACGAATGATGTCGATACCGACGAGGTTGCGGGTGGTCAGCACGTACGCGAACACGCCACACATGAGCAGAAGGGCGGCGCCATAACCGAGCACCTTGGGGCGCAGGAGCCTGGAGGAACCACCAGCCAGCTCGCGGCTCGTGGTGTAGCGAATCAGACCCGGTGCGTAACCCACCTTGGCCATGACTTCATCGCAGGCATCGATGCAATGGGCGCAGCCAATGCACTCGTACTGCAGGCCGTCGCGGATGTCGATACCGGTTGGACACACCTGCACGCACAAACGGCAGTCGACGCAGTCACCCAGGTCGGCCGTGGTCGCGGCGCGCTTGCGCGAGCCGCGTGGCTCGCCACGCGCCGAATCGTAGGACACGATCAGCGTGTCTTCGTCGAACATGGCGCTCTGGAAGCGGGCGTACGGGCACATGTAGATGCACACCTGCTCGCGCAGCCAGCCCGCATTGAAATAGGTTGCGGCCGTGAAGAAGGCGATCCAGAAGAGCGGCCATGCCGGTACGTCGGCGACGAGCAGCGATCCCGCGAGCTCGCGGATGGGTGTGAAGTAACCAACGAAAGTAAAGCCGGTGAGTAGCGCCCAGCCCAGCCACATCGTGTGTTTGAGCGCGCGCTTGCGAACCTTGTCGAACGTCCATGGCGCGGCATCCAATCGAATCCGGGCGTGGCGCGGACCTTCGGCGAACTGCTCCATCCACATGTATATCGCCGTCCAAACCGTCTGCGGGCACGTGTATCCGCACCAGATGCGACCCACGACCGATGTGACCGTGAACAGTGCGAACGCGGCGATGACGAGGAGGGCACCGAGCAACACGAAGTCCTGCGGCCAGAACGTCAGACCGAAGATGTGAAACTGGCGCGCCTCGAGGTCGAACAGCACGGCTTGCCGCCCGGTCCATTGCAGCCACGGTGTTGCGAGGTAGCCGAGGAGCAGCGGCCATCCGGAAATCATGCGGATCCGTTGGAATTTTCCCTCGATGGATCGCGTGAAGATCTTCTCGCGACGCTGGTAGAGATCGACAGGCGTGAAGCCCGCAGCCTCCTCCGACTCTACCGGCGGGCTGCGCGCGATGATCTGCGAGGCGTCGGCGTTCATCGGCTATCGGCTGAGTCCCGTGACGTAGCCGGCGAGGATGTGAATCTTCTCTTCGCCGAGCACCTGATCGAATGCGGGCATCATCCCCATGCGGCCGTGCCGCAGTGTGAACTCGATGCGCTCCGGCTCACCGCCATACAGCCAGATGTCGTTGGTCAGATCCGGCGCGCCGAACAGCGGATTGCCTTTGCCATCCGCACCGTGGCACGCCACGCAGAACATCTGATACTGGGGCGCTGCGCGGGCCGCTGCATCGCCATCGTGGGGTGCCCCCGACAGGCTGCGTACGTAAGCCGCCATGGCGGTAATCCCCTGATCGCCACCCAATGCCGCACCCCACGGTGTCATCACGGCATTGCGGCCACCGCGGAGAGTCGTTTTCACTGCCTCGAAGTCACTACCCCATTGCCATTCGGCGTCGGTGAGATTCGGAAAACCGAACGCGCCGCGTGCGGTGATGCCGTGGCACGTGCTGCAGTGATTGAGGTACAGGCGGCGACCGATCTGCTGCGCCTGACGACTTTCGTGCAGCTCGGCCTCCGTATAGGCACCGAGTTTTTCGTACAGGGGGGCGAAGCGCGCTTCCTTCGCATCGACGTCCGCCTGCCATTCCCGTGTCGAGGTCCAGCCACCCAGGCCGGCGAAGTTGCCGAGGCCCGGATAGTAGGCGAGGTAAACCGCCCCGAACGCGATGGTGGCGAC
>JBFKCZ010000244.1:0-5080 GCA_041620035.1 Pseudomonadales bacterium | reverse complement strand
GCGCAAGCAGGGCCTCGAACCCGCCCCGATCAAGGGGCTCAAGCGACGCGAATGGCGTGCGCTGAAGCGCGGGCTCGCGTTCGACCGCGACGAACGCAGTGGCCATGCCTCGGAGTTCCTGCGCGACATGGAAGGTTCGCCGCGGTTGCGATTGGCCGCCGCGGTCGCCGCCACCCTCGTCATCGCGAGCGCCGGATACGGTGCCTACGACTGGTACGCAACGCGGCTGGCTGAAATGCCGGAGGTGGCTTTCGAAGATCTCGCGACGGATGTGCGCGATCAGTTCACCGCCACGATGGCCGACGGTGCGATGTTCGAGAAGTTCGGCGATTCGGCGGGCGCGCTCGATCGATACACCGCGGCTTACCGGCTGCATCCGCGCAACCCAGAGGCGGTATCGCGAATCCAGAAGCTCATCACGACACTCACCGACAGCGCAGTCGCAAGCACCGATGCGCGCGATGCCGCGGTGCTGAAGGCGAACCTGGTCACACTCATGGCGACGGACGACTTTCTCGGCCGCCGACCGGCACTGGTCACGGCACTGGAGCGGCTGGAAGCGAAGGCGCGGTGAGCGCGGGCCCTGTGGGGGCGACCATGGGGGGTGTCGCTAGAGCTTGATCGGAGCTTGTGGGAGCGGGCTTGCCCGCGAACGGCCAAGCGCCTTGCCCGCGAATGACTTGTTGATTCCATCGAACCCGTTCGCGCCCAAGGGCGCTCCCACAGCGGCTACACAGGTCGCTCCTGGAAACCCTTCGATAGCTACGGATCGTACTGCGCCAGCAGTCGCGGCCACGCATCCACCCAGCAGCAGCGGTGATCGAAGCCGGCGATTTCCACGAAAGTAGCCTCGGTGAAGCGCGCCTCGTACCGCGCGAGCAGGTGTCTCGGCACGTTCTCGTCGGCGCCGCCGAAGAGATGAACCTCCGCAACGTTGCGACTCGGCGCCAGCGATGCCGGGTTGTGGCTCGCTTCGAGGGGAAGGAATCCGTGCCAGCGCGTCCACGCCTCGTGATCGAGATTGGCCGCGACCGTGAGCACACGATCCACCCGAGCGACACGATTGGCAACGAGGCGCGCGATGACTCCGCCGCCGCTGTAACCCACGAGTGTCACGTGCGTGGCACCGCGTTCCGTCACGATGCGATTGAGCGCATCGACCATGGATCCCACCACCACTTCGCCGTAGCGGGCGCTGGTCCACAACTCGGGTGAACAAAGTGCGATGGGTCCACCGCCGTTGTAGCAGGGACGGTTGAGCAATATCGCTGCGTGCGGGTCGCGTGCGATCAGATGCAGTGCGAGCGGGTTTCTCGCCGTCGGGTCGCGCGCGATCGCGCGGCCACGTACCCACGGCGTGCCATCGCCGTCGAGATAGATGCGCAGACGTCCGTTGCCGTGCGCTGCATTGGCGTAGGTACGCAGTGTGAAGTCACCGCCAACGACTTCACCCAACCGCAAGCCGCTATGCTCCGCTGCCGAATCCGCACGCTCTGCGGGTGTTGCGCAGCCGCTCGAAACCAGAAGCGCCGCACACAATGCCAAACCCGTCACAAAGGTTGCACATATCCGTCGTGCCGTGCTTTGACAGCCAGCGCCAGCGACGACTATCGTGCGTCGAGACGTTTCAGCAGCAAACCCCATGCGTCGTTCGTTCGCAGTCACGGTCACAGTCCTCGTCAGTCTCACGCTCGCACTCGGCGCATCCGCCGCCGGGTCGAAGGAAAAGTCGCGCGACAAATCGAAGGGCAAAGCCCAGGAAGGTCAACGCGCCATCGCCGATCTCTACGTCGTGGATTGCCTGCTCCCCGGCCAGGTGCGACAACTCGGTACACGCACCTACCTCACTGCCCGCCGTCCCACGCGCACGACCGCATCGGATTGTCGCATCCGCGGCGGTGAGTACGTTGCCTACGACCGGGCCGACTACAAATCGGCGCTCAACGTCTGGCTGCCAAGCGCCGAAGCCGGCGATGCCGAAGCGCAGGTCAACGTGGGCGAAATATTCGAACGCGGGCTGGGCGGCGAACCCAACTACGAAGCGGCGATCATCTGGTATCGCAAGGCGGCCGCCCAGGGCAACACGCGCGCGCAGTTCAACCTCGGCACCCTCTACGAGCAAGGTCTCGGAGTGGAGCGCGATCAGCTCACCGCGCTCAACTGGTATCGGCAGGCTTGGGGCCTCGCGGAGGACGATCTCGTTTTCGCCTCGGCTGCGCGCCGCGAGCAGGAGGCCCTGCGCGCCGAGCTTTCCGCACAGCTGGAAGAAAAGAACGACCAACTCGAACTGCTGCGGCGCCAGCTCGAGGAAGCCGAGAAGAATCTGTCCGCCACCAGCGCCCAGACGAGCGAAGCGCAGCGGCAAGCGAAAACCCTCAAAGGCCTGATCGCACAACTCGAACAGCAGCAGACCCAACAGCGCGAACAACTCGCCGCCATTCCAGCCGCGCCCAAGACCCGGGAGCCGGTTGCGCCCACGATGCCCACGCCGAAGGAAATGCCGCCCGCGCCGCCGACTACGATGGCATCAGGGATCGACCTCGGACGCTACTTCGCCCTACTCATCGCCAATCAGGACTACGCGGCACTCGAGAAACTGAACTCGCCCATCAACGACGTGGAACGCGCCCGCGAAGTGCTCGAGAAGAAGTACGGCTTCACCGTGTTCACGATCGCCGACGGCAACAACACCGCGGTCATGGAAGCGATCAACGACCTGAACGAGATCGTCAAGGACGGCGACAACCTGCTCATCTTCTACGCCGGGCACGGCGCGCGGCTCACGACGGGACAGACGGAAACCGGCTACTGGCTGCCATCCAACGCCGAGCCGCCGCCGCGGGACACCTACTGGGTGCCCAACGAGTTCGTCACCGGCCACCTTTCGCGGCTCAAGGCCAAGCGCGTCCTGATGGTGGTCGACTCCTGCTATGCAGGGCTCCTGTCGAGCGAGCCGAGCTTTCTACTGCTGGGCAACAACACCGCCCAGTACTCCGACCCCGAGTTCTTCCGATTCAAGCTCGCGAAGAAAGCCCGCCTGCTGCTCACCTCGGGCGGCGATCGACCCGTGCTCGACGGCGGCGCGGGCAACCACTCGGTATTCGCACGCGCCTTTCTGGACGCGCTCACCGACAACCAGGGTGTACTGTCCGGTCCGGACCTCTATCTGCGCATCCGCGACCGTGTCACCGCCGCGGCGGCCGCCGCGCAGTTCGATCAGCGCCCCGAGCTCAAGACGATCAAGGCGGCCGGGCACGAAGTCGGCGACTTCTTCTTCATACCCAAGTCCAGGTAACTGCACGGGGAGGTCGCGCGGTCAGCGCGCGATCGCTTCGGTGCCGAGAGGCCCGCACGTGACGAGGCACGCCTCGCGCGGTTCCTCGATGCGTCGATCGACAGCGAGTTCTTCGAAGTCTTCCGCCACACCGAGTAAGCGGTCCGAGAACCGGCTCATCTGCTTTGCGTCGAGGCTGCCGAGCAACTCGAGCGACAGATCTCGATACATCGACTCGTTGTGCTCGAACAGCGCGCGGTAGTCATCGCCGTACCAGCGCTCGCGATTGAACGCGAGCTCTCGGAACTCGAGTTCGAACTGCTCGTAGGATTTTCGTTCTCGTATCAGTGCGACCACGGCGGCCTGCCAACGCTCGCGATAGCCGAGCCAGGCGGCATCGTCGGGCCGGTAGCGGCCGCGGTAGCGATCGATGATCGCCTTCTGATCGCGGTTGAGCCTGCCGGCGAAGTTTTCGAATCCATCGCCGAACTCCTTGCTCCATTCGGCCTTGCGCCGCTCGGCATCGAGCCCCTCGTAGGGTTCGAGCCACTCGGCATTGCTGGCCTCGAAGCCGGCCTGGAGTTCGGTGATCTGCGCATCCGACAAAGAGAACAGGAGTTCGCCGAACAGCGGCATGCTCGCGCCGACCAGGGCTTCGCCCCAGCTGCGCACGCGCGACTCCATGACGAGCAACGACTCCCTGTCGAGGCCCTTGCGCACGTCGCGCTCGAACGTGCGCAGACCTTCTGCGTAGAGCGGCAACTGGGTTCGGCGATGCCAGTACAGCAGCACGTCGAGTTCGGCGCGCAGGAATGCCATCTGCCGCTTGTCGAAATCGACGTAGTCGTTCGAAGACCAGAGGATCAGGCGATCCAGATTGTTGTAGGCCGTCTTGATGCCGCAACCCGTGGCCAGGAGCGCGAGCAGACACACGCAGGCGATCCGCGGCAGGGATCGCGGCAGGATCACTTGCGAGCGCCCTGAATGAACTTGAGGATCCATCGCGCCACGATGTCTTCGTCAGTGGGTTTGTCGAGCGAGGCCACACCTTCCTCATAGACCGATTCGCCGAGTATTTCGCGGCGCAGATCCATCAAGGCACGCGAGTAGCCCTTCTCGAACTCCGGATGGCCCTGAAACGTGACGATGTGATCATCGACGGTGAAACCACCGTACGGACAAAAGTCGTTCGCGGCAAACAACCGCGCTCGCGCCGGCAACGTCGCCACCTGATCTTTGTGGCTCGCGAGCAGATTGATCGACGGCTGATAGGGATCCATCCAGTCGCGCTTTGCGATGACCTGCGCTTCCTGCACACCCACACCCCAACCCACCGACGCCGGTTTGGTTTCGCCACCCAGGATGTGCGCCACCAGCTGATGACCGAAACAGATACCGACCAGTGGATGCCGCGCGCGATCGAGCTCGAGGACGAATGCCTTCAGCGTCCGTAGCCACGGCAGGTCGTCGTACACGCTCTCCCGGCTGCCGGTGATGAGATAGGCATCGCACTCGTCGATGCGGGCCGGCAGTTCGCCATGCTCGACATCGTAGGTGCGGAATTCGAGAGTCTCCTCCGGCAACACGACGCCGGCATCGCCGAGCACCCGCTTGAACATCGCCGGGTAATCGCCGTACGCGTCCTGAAACTCCGGACGTACCGAATCGATCTTGAGGATGCCGATTTTCATGTTGGCGTATCTCTATCCATGATTGTGGGAGCGCCCTTGGGGCCGTGTCGCCAAAGCTCGAGCGAAGTTTGTGGGAGCGGGCTTGCCCGCGAACACGTTCGCGCCCAAGGGCGCT
>JBFKCZ010000243.1:0-5088 GCA_041620035.1 Pseudomonadales bacterium | reverse complement strand
GGGCCAGAAGGACAACGCTCAAACGCTCGGATACACGGTGGTCGATGCGAGCACCGTGATCGCGACCCACCTCAACCAGGTGATGCAGGACCACGCCGCCGAGATCATCGGTCACGACGAAGTTCAGGAACTGCTCCAGAAGCTCTCGGCGGTATCTCCGAAGCTGTCGGAACAGCTCGTGCCGAATGCGGTGTCGCTGTCCGTGTTGCTCAAGGTGCTGCAGAACCTGCTACGCGAGAAGGTGCCGATCCGCGACATCAGGACGATTGCCGAAACCATCACGGAAGCCGCATCGAAGTCGACGGATCCCGAGCAGCTGACGAATGCCGTACGCGTCGCGCTCGGCCGCCTGATCGTGCAGACGATCTATGGCCACGCGGGATCACTCGAGGTGATTACCCTGGATCCCGATCTCGAATCGCTGTTGCTGAAGGCACGACAGCAGGGCGGCGCCGAAGCACCGGTCATCGAACCCGGGATGGCGGACCGTCTGCAGAAATCCATTGCGACCGCGTGCGAACGGCAGGAGATCTCGGGAAAACCCGCTGTGCTCCTCGTCGCCGGCGGCGTACGTGGCCTGCTGGCGCGTTTCGTACGCTACGGCAACAAGCTCGTGCACGTGTTGAGCTACGAAGAAATCCCGGACAACCGGCAGATCACGGTCGTTGCGACCATTGGCAAAGGATGACGTTGCATGGATAGCGGAGTCTTCCGAGCGCGCACCATTCGCGAGGCGCTCAAGAAAGTACGGGCGGAGTTCGGCGCCGAGGCGATGATCGTGTCGCAGCATCGCCGCGATGGCTGGATCGAAGTCACCGCCCGGCGCGACGACGGTGTCTCACCTGCGGCGAAGCGCGCAGTGGCCGCGCCCCAGGAGATCACCGGTGGGCGCGCGCGCGAGAAGCTGGCGGCCATGGGTTTGGATCCGGGTCTCATCGACACCGCGTTCGCGTCTGCACCGGCGAAGCGCTGGGCGGATCTCGAGCGCGCGGTCAAGCAGTTGCTGCCGGCCGCGCCGCGGCCGGTGACGCTGTCGCGTGGTCGCGTGCGACTCATCGGTCCCGCCGGCGCAGGCAGAACCACGAACCTGATCCGGCTCGCGACCAATCATGTGTTGCAGCATGGGAACCGGTCGATGGCGCTCGTGACCACGGACACCGCGCGACTTGCGGGCGCGGAGGCACTGATGCTGGCAGGCGAATTGTTGGGCGTACCCGTACTCGAGGCGAGCAGCGACGATGAATTGCGCAACGTGCTCGCGACGCTCTCGGAGCGCGCCCTGATATTGCTCGACACCCCGGCACTGCCGTCGCGTGGTGGCGATGAGATTGCCGAGCTGCCGTCCTTCGAGACGTTCCTCGTGCTCCCGGTGACGCATCGCCTTGGCGTGATGAAAGCGCTGCTGGAACGTACGGCGAAACTGCAGCCCGCGGGTGTGGTGCTGACCCAGCTGGACTGCTCAGAGGGCATCGCCGACGTGCTGAGTCTGCTGTGGCGCCATGCCATGGGTGTGGCGTGGCTCGCAGCCGGTTCCGATCTGGATGCGGGGTTAGAACCGGCTACGTCGGAGCTGCTGTGGCGACTCGCCGCCGGCACCGAGGTATCGGCAGACGTCGACCATCCATCCCCCGCGACCCCGCGTGCCCGGGTTCGTGAACTGGCTATTGCCTGAAGGAGCCTCCTGCATGAGTCACAGTCTCAATCCCGTTCAAGTCGTCGCCGTGACCGGCGGCAAGGGCGGCGTCGGCAAGACCAACGTGTCGGTGAACCTCGGCATTGCGTTGTGCCGCATCGGGCGACGGGTGACATTGTTCGATGCGGACCTCGGGCTCGCCAACGTGGACGTGCTGCTCGGTCTCAAGCCGCGCCGCAACCTCTCGGATGTGCTGGCCGGCAACGCCACGCTCGCCGACGTCATGTTGCCGGGCCCGCGCGGATTGCGAATCGTGCCCGCAGCATCGGGAACGCAGGAGATGGTGAACCTGGGGCCGCGAGAGCACGCGGGCATCATCACCGCGTTTTCGGAGGTGGCCCATCAGATGGATGTGCTGCTGATCGACACTGCGGCCGGGATTTCGAGCGAAGTCATCAGCTTTCTCGTCGCCGCTCAGGAAATTCTCGTCGTCGTCTGCAACGAGCCGACCTCGATCACCGATGCGTATGCGTTGACCAAGGTGCTGAATCAGCAGTATGGCGTGAAGCGGATCCGCATCCTCGTGAACATGGTGCGATCGGCGCAGGAGGCCGATGGCGTTTTCTCGAAGCTCGTTACGGTTGCCGACCGATTCCTCAACGTGACGCTCGACTACGCGGGATTCATTCCGTTCGATGAGCATGTGCGCCGCGCGGTACAGCGCCAGCGCAGCGTCGTGGATGCATATCCCGCATCGCCCGCGAGCCAGAGCTTCATGGAGCTCGCTCGCAGGGTGGACAGTTGGCCGCTGCCCAAGGTACCGCGCGGGCACCTCGAGTTCTTCGTCGAACGCCTCGTCGGTACCGGTACGGCGGTGGCCTGATTGGGATTGCGCATGCGTGACAGTTCAGTAGCGACCTATCAGGACAACAGCGGCGCCGTCGGATCCGGGAGCAAGGCCGAGGTCCTCGTCAACCGGTACGCTTCGCTCGTGAAGCGCATCGCGCACCATCTGCTCGCGCGCCTCCCCGCACACGTGGAGCTGTCCGATCTGATTCAGTCCGGCATGATCGGGTTGCTGGAGGCGGCGCAGAAGTACGACCCCGGCAAGGGCGCCAGCTTCGAGACTTACGCGGGCATTCGAATTCGGGGTTCGATGCTCGACGAAGTGCGGCGCGGCGACTGGGCGCCACGCTCGGTACACCGCAACGCACGGCGCATCGCTGCGGCGATACGCGAAGTCGAACTGCGGACCTTCATGCCTGCCACGGACGCGGAAATTGCCGCTTCGCTCGAAGTGACCCTCGATGAGTATCACTCGATGCTGCGCGACACCGCGGGCTGTCGGCTGTTCAGCTACGACGACGTGGTGCTCGACGATGAAACCGGCGACGCGATCGAGCCGCAGTATGCGGAAACCGCTCCAGGTCCCGCCGAAAGCGTGCAGGGTGACGACTTCAAGCGCCGCGTGATCGAAGCCATCGGCGAGTTGCCCGAGCGCGAGCAGCTGGTGTTGTCCCTCTACTACGACGATGAGCTGAATCTCAAGGAAATCGGCTCGATCCTCGGTGTCAGCGAATCGCGGGTCAGCCAGATACACACCCAGGCAACGTTGCGAATCCGATCTCGATTGAACGCCGGCGGAGGCACCTGATGGACATTGTCGCAATCATCGGTGTCTGTATCGCTTTCGGAGCGGTCGTGGGAGGCAACTACCTCGAAGGCGGCCAACTCGCGGGACTCATCAATACACCAGCCGGTGTCATCGTGATCGGCGGGACGCTGGGTGCCGTCATCCTGCAGAACCCGGGGTCGCGCCTGAAGCATGCGGCGACACTGCTGCGCTGGGTGTTCGTGCCTCCGCGCCAGTCGATACGGGAGGGCATCGAGAAGCTGATGGGTTTCAGCAACACGGCGCGACGCGAAGGCTTGCTTGGACTCGAGAATCTGCTCGAACGTGAACCGGATCCGTTCGTGCGCAAGGGTCTGGAGCTGCTCATCGACGGTGGCGAGCCGCAGGTGATCCGTCATGCGATGGAGAACGAACTCGCTGCCCGCAGCGAACGCGATCTGGCCGGTGCTCAGGTGTACCGCAGCATGGGCGGCTACGCACCCACGATCGGCATCATCGGCGCGGTGATGGGTCTGATCCAGGTGATGGCGAATCTCGCAGATCCCTCGGCGCTCGGCGCGGGCATCGCGACGGCATTCGTTGCCACGATCTACGGCGTCGGCCTCGCGAATCTCCTGTTTCTGCCGATCGCCGACCGCATTGCGGCGCTCATTGATCGACAGTCGGTCTTCGCTTCGATGACGATCGAGGGCATCCTCGCCATTGCAGAGGGTGAACACCCGCGATCGATCGAGCTGCGACTGCGCGGCTTCGAGGAACATGCGCGATGATGCTTCGCCGGCAGCGCCTCGAGGACTCTGGCAATCACGAGCGTTGGCTCGTCTCGTATTCCGACTTCATGACGCTCCTGTTCGGCTTCTTCGTCGTCATGTATGCGATTTCTTCGGTCAACGAAGGCAAGTACCGGGTACTCAGCAACTCGCTGCTCGAGGTGTTTCCGCAACGCGAACTGACGATCGAGCCGATCCAGGTGGGTGAACCCGCGCAATCGAGTGCACCGAGCGCGGTCGCGTTCGAAGAGCCACCGGTTGGTGCGCAGGGTGGCCAAAGCCCGCAGACGTCGACCGAGCCGACGGACGGCAAGTTTCAGTCGCTCGGTGCGACCCTTCGCCAGGAGCTGGCGGGACTCCTGCCCGAAGGCCAGTTCGGTGTGGCGGGGCACGATCAGTGGCTCGAAGTGAACCTCGACGCCGCCATGCTGTTCGCCAGCGGCGAGGCGACACTGACGCCGCTGGCTCGGGATGTGATCGGAGAGATCGTTGCGCGTCTCGAAGGTCTCGACAACCCGATCACGGTGGAAGGTTATACCGACAGCATTCCGATCCGCAGCGCGAAGTACCCCTCCAACTGGGAGTTGTCCGCGGCGCGCGCCGCCGCCGTGGTCGGAGCGTTCGCCGAAGCGGGCATCGACGGTTCCCGACTGGCGGCGGTCGGCTACGGCGAACAACATCCCGTCGACACCAATGCAACCGTGGCCGGGCGGGCGGCCAACCGCCGGGTGACCCTGGTCATTCCGCGCGACGCCGACGTGCAGCGCGGTCTCACCGCCATCGGTGCCGCGCGTTCGCAACCCCTGGCCCTGCAGTGGCGCGACGAAACGCATGCCGAAAACGAAGCGGGCGCAGAACGCGCGCCCGGGGCGGGCGTGCAGGCCGTGCGTCGCAAAGCAGGCGGCATTCTGTTCACGAACGAACCGCCGCCATCCCCTTGATCCGTGGGAGCACCCGTTCGCGCCCCAGAGAGGGTGATGTGAAAGTCTGATCGAGGCCTGTGGGAGCGGGGGCTCGCCCGCAAGCGGCCGAGCGACTTGCCCGCGAATAAG
>JBFKCZ010000242.1:0-5104 GCA_041620035.1 Pseudomonadales bacterium | reverse complement strand
TGCGTCGCCGGACGAGGACATTCTGTCGGGCTTCGACGCGGGCCTCGAGATCGAACACGACGAGTACGTCGCCGTGCTGAAGCGAATTCAGCAGTTCGACCCGCCCGGTGTCGCTGCGCGGGACCTGAGGGAGTGCCTGGGGATCCAGCTGCGGCAACTGCCCGACGATGGCCCATGGGTGGCCGAGGCCCGCCAACTGGTCGATCTTCACCTCGATCTGCTCGCGAGCCAGGATCTCGCCGGCCTGCGGCGCAAGTGTCACCTCGAAGACGATGCACTCCGCGAGGTTGTGCGGCTCATCCAATCGTTGAATCCCCGCCCCGGCGCCGGCATCGGATCGGACAACACCGAATACGTAATCCCCGACGTGATCGTCCGCAGAGGCAAGTCGTCGTGGCTCGTCGAACTGAATCCGGAAGCCGCACCCCGCCTCAGAATCAACCCCGAGTACGCCGGACTCGTGCGCCGCGCGGATTCGAGCAGCGACAACACCTATCTCAAGAACAACCTGCAGGAGGCCCGCTGGTTCCTGAAGAGCCTCATCAGTCGCAACGAAACGCTGCTCAAAGTTGCGACACGCATCGTCGAACATCAGCGCGGTTTCCTCGACTATGGCGAGGAGGCCATGAAACCCCTGGTGCTGAACGAAATCGCCGAAGCCGTAGGCATGCACGAATCGACCATCTCGCGCGTGACGACACGGAAGTACATGCATACGCCGCGCGGCGTGTTCGAACTCAAGTACTTCTTCTCGAGCCACCTGGGCACGAGTACGGGCGGCGAAGTGTCGAGCACAGCGATACGCGCGTTAATCAAGAAGCTTACCGCAGAAGAGAACCCGAAGAAGCCGTTGAGCGATAGCAAGATCGCGGCCATACTGGCCGAACAGAATATCAACGTGGCCAGGAGAACCGTTGCGAAGTACCGCGAACTGCTCTCGATCCCACCGTCCAACGAACGCAAGCGGCTCGTATGATATTCCGGGGCCTCCCTCGATCCCTCTCGGCGCCACGGCGCGGGTCAAACCGCAAGTCCAAGCACTCACCACCACCCAAGGAGTCGACCTATGCAGCTCTCCGTCAGCGGGCATCACATCGACGTCACTGATGCTCTGCGCAACTACGTGACGGGAAAGTTCGATCGCCTCGAGCGTCATTACGACCACATTACGAACGCACACGTCGTGTTGGTAGTCGAGAAGCTGGAGCACAAAGCGGAGGCAACCGTCCACACCAGCGGTGCCGATCTGTTCGCCGACGCGACGTCCGACGATCTGTACGCCGCGATCGACGCACTCATCGACAAGCTCGACCGGCAGATCGTCAAGCACAAGGAAAAGGTGATGCAGCGTCACCAGCGGGGGTAACCCTCGCCGCGTGACGCGAAGCCGGCGGATACCCTACAATCCGCCGCCTTTTCCGCGGGCAGAAGCAGTGATCGACTTTCATTCCGTTCTCGGACCCACCTGCACGCGAGTGCTCGAAGGCGCAACCAGCAAGAAGCGACTGCTGGAGATAGCGAGCGAGTACATCGGCGCCGCGCATGAAGGAATCGACGCGCGCACACTGTTCGATCACCTGATGGCGCGAGAGCGGCTGGGCAGCACCGGCCTCGGTGACGGGGTCGCGATTCCCCATTGCCGCCTCGAGGGTCGCAGCGAGCCGATCGGCGCTCTGTTCCGACTCGACAAAGGTGTCGACTTCGATGCGCCGGACGGCGAGCCGGTCACCCTCATATTCGTTCTGGCCGCACCCGCGGAAGGTCACGACCTCCACCTCAAGGTGCTCGCCAAGCTCGCCGCCGTGTTTGGCGATCCGGCGAGTCGCGCAGCGCTCCAGGAATGCAGCACGGACAAAGCCCTCTACAGCCGGATACACTCGTTGCTCGAAGCCCTCGATTGAGGCCATTGGATTCCAATGAAGCTGGTGATCATCAGCGGCCGCTCGGGGTCGGGCAAGAGTACGGCGCTCCACGTCCTCGAAGACGTCGGCTACAACGCAATTGACAATCTCCCGGTGGGATTGCTGCCCGCGCTGGTGCACAACGCGCTGCGCTCGTCCACCGGGGCGCAACGCATGGCGGTGAGCATCGATGCGCGCAACTCGGCTGCGGATCTGCAGCGATTCCCCGAGATTCTTCTGTCGCTGGACCGCATGGATCTCGACTGCGAAGTGATCTACCTCGATGCGCTCGGACCCACGCTCGTGAAGCGCTTCAGCGAGACGCGACGCCGACATCCGCTGACGAACGATCAGATGGACTTACGCCAGGCGATCGAGGCCGAACGCGAGCTGCTCACCAGCATTGCCGACCTCGCCGATCTGACGATCGACACCACACAGCTCACCACTCCCGGCCTGGTCGATCTGATCAAGGCCAGGATCACAGCCCGCAGCGAGGCGGGCCTTTCTCTGCTGTTTCGCTCGTTCGGATTCAAGTTCGGCATTCCCGTCGACGGCGATCTGGTCTATGACATTCGGTGTCTGCCGAATCCTCACTGGGTGCCGGAGCTGTCCAAGCTGACGGGGAAAGACCGTCCCGTGCAGGAATATCTCGAAGCCGACGCCGACGTGCGCGCGATGTACGAAGACATTCGCCGGTTTCTCGAGAACTGGCTGCCGAAGTACGAGCAGAACAACCGAACGTACATGACGGTCGCGATCGGATGCACCGGCGGCCAACACCGATCGGTGTACATGGCGGAGCTGCTGGGCGCCCACTTCCGCAAATCGTTCGCCAACGTGCTCGTTCGCCACCGCGAACTCGAGTATCGAGCGTAGCGATGCAGGAACGGACCGTAGAAATCGTCAACAAGCTTGGGCTGCATGCACGCGCCGCCTCGAAATTCGTCAACGACGCCAAACGCTTCGGCTGCACGGTTCAGATCGAGCTCAACGGCAAGAAGGTGGACGGCAAGAGCATCATGAGCATCATGCTGCTCGCAGCCACGCAAGGTCAGTCGATCATCGTGCGAACCAATGGTGAAGACGAGATCGCCGCGATGCAGTCGATCACCGCGTTGATTGCAAATCGCTTCGGCGAGGACGAGTGAGCGCGTCGTGAGTTCAGCGGAGAGCTTCCAGAGTCAGCTCGACGAGGTCATTCGGTCGGTCGACGAAGGCACGCTGGCCGAAATGAGAGTGCAGCTGGAGTCGATGCGTCCCCAGGAGGTCGCCGACCTCCTCGAGTCGACCCCTCTTCGGGTGCGCAAGGTCGTCTGGGACATCCTGGACGACGAGACGTCGCACCAGGTGTTGCAGTACCTGACCGACGAGGTCCGCGGCGCCTTCCTGGCGGAGATGGACACCGAGGAACTGCTCGCCGCCGGCGAGGAACTCGATCTCGACGACTTCGCCGACATTCTCCAGCAGCTGCCCGAGACGATCTCGGCACAGGTCCTCACGTCGATGGCCGCGCATCAGCGCGCGCGCGTCGAGCGGGTCCTGTCGTACCCCGAGGACTCGGCGGGCGGTCTGATGAACACCGATTTCGTTGCGGTGCGACCACGCCACACGCTGGAACTCGTGCTGCGTTACCTGCGCCGCTATCGCGAACTGCCCGAGTCCACGGACAGCCTGGTGGTGGTCAACGACAGCGACCAGTACGTAGGCACCTTGCCGCTGTCGCGGCTGGTGTCGAGGGACCCTTCGGTCACCGTGCGGGAGGTGATGGGAACTGAAGTCGAGCCAATTCCCGTGACCATGTCCGACGCAGCGGTGGCGCAGATTTTCGCGGATCAGGACCTCTTGTCTGCGCCCGTCGTGGACGAAACCGGGATGGTGGTTGGCAGAATCACGGTCGACGACGTCGTCGACGTGATCATCGAGGATGCCGACGAGCTGGTGCTCTCCCGCGCAGGTCTCGATGTCGACGAGGACACATTCGCCCCGGTGTTCCGTTCCGCACGCAGTCGCGCGGTCTGGCTTGGCGTGAATCTCGTCACTGCGCTGCTGGCGGCCGCGGTCATCGACATCTTCGAAGACACCATCGCAAAAGTCGTCGCACTCGCGATTCTCATGCCGATCGTCGCCAGCATGGGTGGCATCGCCGGCACGCAGACGTTGACGCTCGTCATCCGCGGTCAGGCGCTCGGCCACATCTCCCGCAGCAACATCCTGTGGCTTCTCAACCGCGAAGTGGTGGTTGCGTTCCTGAACGGACTCTTGTGGGCCAGCCTGGTCGCGATCGGAACGGCCTATCTGTTCGACGACATCACGCTCGGCGCGCTCATCGGCGTCGCGATCGTCCTGAACATGCTGGTCGCCGCCCTTTCGGGAAGCCTGCTGCCGTCGCTGCTACAGCGACTGCGGATCGATCCTGCGCTCGCTGGCGGCGTGGTGCTCACGACCGTCACCGACGTCGCCGGGTTCTTCGTGTTTCTGGGACTCGCGACCCTCGCCTATCTGTAGGAACTCTTGGAGGGCGCGATGGGCTGTCAAGACCCCGCGATCGTCATTCCACCGATCAGCACCGACCCCGACTGCACGTTGAATCGCGGATCGAGATCGTCGCCGAGTGCCACGATGTCACCGTACATATCCGCGAGATTGCCCGCGATCGTCACCTCCGCAACCGCATGGGCGATGCTGCCGTCCTCGATCCAGAATCCCGCAGCACCACGCGAGTAGTCGCCGGTTACCTGATTCACGCCCTGCCCCATGAGCTCCGTAACGAGCAAACCGCGGCCCATCGTCTCGAGTAAGGATGCGATCGGTTCGCGGCGCCCCAACACCGCGAGATTGTGCACGCCGCCCGCGTTCGCGGTGGTCGCGAGGCCGAGCCGGCGCGCGGAATAGCTGCCGAGCACGTAGCTCGCCACGACACCGTCGTCCACGAACGCCTTCTCATAGGTGGCGACACCCTCGGCGTCGAACGACGCGCTCGACAGTCCGCCGCGCAACAGCGGCCGCTCCACCACCGAAATACCACTCGGCAACAGCTTGCGACCGATGGAATCGACGAGAAACGATGCACGCCGGTACAAGGCACCACCCGACAGCGCGCCGATCAGATGGCCGAACAAGCCGCCGGAGACTTCGGGGGCGAACATTACCGGATAGCGACCCGTCGGCACCGCCCGGGCGCCCAGTCGCGCCACCGCGCG
>JBFKCZ010000241.1:0-5119 GCA_041620035.1 Pseudomonadales bacterium | reverse complement strand
GTAAGGAAATCATTGGTTTGTTCGCGGGCAAGTCGCTCGGCCGCTTGCGGGCGAGCCCCCGCTCCCACATTGGCTGCGCTGATTTGCGACACCCTCAATAGGGCGTCCTGATGTCTTCACGTAGCTCCGGGGATAGTCTCCGAATCCTTGCGCTAACGATCTCGAGATGGGTTCTAGCGAAACGCGGCGTCGACCCGCGCATCGGCGTACTCGTCGCGTGCTGCGGCACACGCGATGTAGGTAGCCGTCGAGGCCACGAGGGCGGGAAACACTTCGTGCAGCCAGCTGGCTCCTCCACCAAGCAGCCAACCGACCAGCACCACGATACCGACCAGCATCGATGCGAGCACGCTCGTGGCATCGCCGCGACGCCAGTGCAGACCGAGCAGGATCGCTGGCGTGAAGCACACGGCGTAGAGGCTGCCTGAGAAGATGGTGATCTCCACGATGTCACCAGGCGGCCGCAGCGCGACCACGGCGCCGACGCAGGCGAACACGACCACGCCGAGGCGTGTCCAACGGATCTGCCCGGTTGCCGTCATCGGTCGAACTTCGGCGGCAACATCGCGTGTGAATACCGAAGCCGCCACGAGCAGCACGCTGTCCAGGGAAGACATCGCGGCGGCAATGATGGCAATCACGAGGAAGTCCCCCGCGAGGGCGGGAAATACCGATCGGTCGTTGATCAATGTCGGGACGATGAGGTCGGTATCGCTGACACCTTGCAGCAGCATCGTTGCGTACATGCCGACCGGAAACAGACACATCTGCACGATGAGGATCCCACCCACTGCGACCCAGATTCCGGTACGGATGCTGCGCGCATCCCGCAGTGCATAGAAGCGCGAGATCTGCCGCGGATCGACGATCAGCTTGATCGATCCCGACAGAGCGATGCCGAGTAGAACGAGCAAGGGGACGCCGGCTTCCAGCTGCCGGAGGTGGGCGGTCTCCGCGGCCGTGAAGATCACGTCGACCCCACCGGCCGCCCGGCTCACGAAGAAGAACATCAGTGCCGCGCCTACCAGCATCATGCCGCCCTGGATGACATCTGTGCGTACGACCGAGATGAATCCACCGAGCGCCGTGTAGCCCATGACGATGACCAGCATGAACGTCACCGCGAACTCGTAGGACACGCCAAGAAACACCTGGAACAGATGTCCGGCGCCTTTGAAGATCGCGACGATGTACAAGAGGCTCGCAAACACGATGACGGCGGCTGCGACGATGCGAACCCAACGGCCGCCGAATCGCGCCGCGAGGAAGTCGGGTACGGTCACCGAGTCCCATTGCGCCGTGAACGCCCGCAGGCGGGGCGCCACCACCCGCCAGGAAACCCAGGCGAACACCACCATCAACGCCGCCATGAAGAACCACGGCAGGCCGTACTCGTACCCCTTGCCGGCGTGACCGATGTAGCTGTTGGTGCTGACGAGGGTCGCGAAGAACGACGCACCCACCACGAATCCGCCCATGCCGCGGCCACCGACGTAGTAGTCGGCCACACCCTTGCTGGCACGTTTGCCGATCCATGCGTGCCACGCGAGTACGGCGGTATAGGCGATCAACAAGACCACCGCGAAGGCGTGGTCAGCCATCCACTGCACGGTTGGCCTCCCCACTCTGGCGGCGTATGCTCCGACACTCGAACGTCGCCGTACGCTTCATGCGATATCTGATGCAGTTTCTGGTGCCGCTGATGGTCGTGATCATCGTGGCGCTCGTGTTGTTCCGCAACCGCAACCGGCCCCAACAGCCTGGAGCTGCCGCACCGGAATCGGCGCGCGAGGGGCTCGGCACCGGAACCATCGTTCTGATACTCGTGATCGCGGCTGCATTCACCGTGGCGCTCGTGTACGGACTGCAGGGTTTCAACTACTAGGAGTCTTCGATGGTGCTCGCGATGCGGATCGCCGTGGGCTTGATTGGGGTCTTCTTCCTCGTGATGGGCATGCGCTTCATGGTGGAACCGGAGGCGATGGCGGCGCAGTTCTTCATCGATCCACTCGGTTTCGCGGGACTGTCGACCGTTCGCGGCGACATCGGTGGCGCATTCCTCGCAGTCGCCACGTTGATCTTCCTGGGACTCGGAACCGGCGTCGGGACCTGGCTGCGCGCCGCAGCCATCTTGATCGGCGCTTTCGCATTCGGACGCGCGCTGGGGTTTCTCCTCGACCGCAGTTTGGATGCGGACGTACTTCTGCCATTTTCACTGGAGGTCGCATTCGTGGTGCTGATTCTGATCGCCAATAGACGTCTCACCGCCAAGGCAGGTACACCATGAGTGTCGCTGTCTCCCCGAATGCGAGCGGCTTCGGCGCCGCCATCACGGGAGTCGATCTGAAGAAGCCCCTGCCGGAAGCTGCACAGCAGGCCATTCGCGATGCATGGTTTGCACACGGCGTCGTCTGGTTCCCAAACCAGCCACTCGAGCATGCCGACCTCGAACGCGTCACCGGCTACTTCGGCCCGTTCGGCCAGGACCCGTTCGTGAAGACCATGGATGATCATTCGCACATCATCGAAGTGCGCAGGCAGCCACGCGAACGCGCATCCGTTTTCGGCGCCGCATGGCACTCCGACTGGAGCTTTCTGCCTACGCCGCCCGCCGCGACCCTGCTGCACGCGAAGATCGTACCGAGCACCGGCGGCGACACCCTGTTCGCCGATGGCGCCGCCGCCTACGACGCGCTCGACCCGGACATGCAACGCAAGCTCAGATCGCTGCGTGCGGTGCACAGTGCGGCGGGGCCCTACGCACCCGAGGGTTTCTATGCCAACGAAGGTGAGCAGCGCTCCATGAAGATTCTCCCGAGTGCAGATGCCCGCAAGCGGCACCTGCACCCGGTAGTGCGCGTGCATCCGGGTACGGGGCGACCCACGTTGTTCGTGAATCGGGTCTACACGGTGGCGATCGATGGCCTCGACGAGCGCGAGTCGAAGGCCTTGCTCGAGTTCCTGGCGAGCCACACCACGCAGGAGCGGTTCGTATACCGGCACGTGTGGAGCAAGGACATGCTGATCGTGTGGGACAACCGCCGCGTGCAGCATTGCGCGACGGGAGGCTACGATGGTCAGGAGCGGCTCATGCATCGCACCACCGTGGCCGGCGAAGTACCGCAGGCCGCCTGAGAGGTTCCATGTCGATCACGGTCGCTCCCCTCACCCCCACGATCGGCGCCGAAGTGGTCGGTGCCGATCTCATCGGTCGTCCCGACGAAAGCTTCCCTGCCATTCGCGACGCCCTGATCGCCCATCAGGTGGTGTTCCTGAGAGATCAGCCCGAGTTGACGCCCGCCCAGCAGGTGGCGTTCGCGCGTCGATTTGGCGAGTTGCACACGCATCCCGCGGCGCCGCACCTGGAGGGCCGGCCCGAGGTGTTCGTGATCCACACCCACCGCGAGTCGCGCATCGCCAACGGCAACGGCTGGCACACCGACGTGTCCTGCGACGCCGAACCGCCCATGGCCACCATGCTGCAGCTGCATACCCTGCCTCCAGGCGGTGGCGATACCCTGTTCGCCAGCATGTACGCGGCGTTCGAAGCGCTGTCGCGACCCATGCAGACGTGGCTCGCACCACTCACCGCACACCACGCCTCCGAGCACGTCTATCGAGGCCGATACGCCGAGCGCGGGGTCGACGATACGGGCAAGACCTACCCCAGCGCAGATCACCCGGTGATACGCACACATCCTCAGGCGTTGCGGCACGCGCTGTACGTCAATCGCGCCTTCACGACGCGGATCAACGGGCTGCCTCCGCGCGAGAGCCGCAGCATGCTCGAGATGCTGTTCCGTCACGCGGAGCGGCCGGAGTTTCAGTGCCGGTTTCGGTGGACGAAGAACGCCATCGCGCTCTGGGACAACCGCTGCACCCAGCACTTTGCGCTCTGGGATTACTGGCCGCATGAGCGGCGTGGTCACCGCGTCACCATTCGCGGCGAGCGACCCTGCTTCGATCCGACGGTCGAAGCACGCGCAGCGAGCGGTCGGATTTCTTCGGGTGCGCTGTAGCACCCTAAACCAGACCAGATGCCCCTGAACCGCGCTCGAGTCTCGCGCCCGCGTGACTCCGCTCGAGCGCCCGGAGTCCTGCAAGCCGTTTTCAATCCCGAGGATCTCTGGTGAGCGAACAAGCGACCAAGTTCGGCACGTTCGGCGGCGTCTTCACACCCTGCGTGCTCACAATCCTGGGTGTGATCATGTTCCTGCGGTTCGGCCAGGTCGTCGGTCAATCCGGCCTGTACGCGGCGATCGGCATCGTGATCGCCGCGAAACTGATCACCACGCTGACGGCGTTCTCACTGTCCGCGATCGCCACCAACACCCGGGTCAAAGGCGGTGGCGCCTACTTTCTGATCAGCCGCAGTCTCGGTGTCGAATTCGGCAGCGTGATCGGCGTGGTCTTCTTCCTCGCACAGGCCGTTTCGGTGTCGATGTACGTGATCGGCTTCACCGAAGCGTTCGTCGACGCGTTCCCCGGCACCACATGGTCGTTCGTCGAGATCGCTTCGCTCGTCAATGCGCTCACCTTCGTCTGCGTCTTCATCGGCGCAGGCTGGACCATCAAGGTTCAGTACGCGATCCTCGCCGTGCTTCTGCTCTCCATACTCGCTTTCGTTGCGGGCGCAGTACCCAACATCTCGATGGAGAACCTCTCCGCCAATCTCTCACCCGCCTACGTGGGCGGCGCATCGCTGTTCACCATGTTCGCCCTGTTCTTTCCGGCCGTGACCGGCATCATGGCCGGCGCCAACATGTCCGGCGATCTGGCGAGCCCGAGTCGGTCGATTCCCAAGGGTACGCTCGGCGCCATTGCCGCAACCGCATTCGTGTACCTCCTCATGGCGCTCCTGCTCGGCGCGGCCGGCACGCGCGACGAACTGATCAACGATACGATGATCGTGAAGAATCTCTCGCTCGCCCCCGCGCTGATCGTCGCCGGCGTGTTCGCGGCGACGATTTCATCGGCGCTCGGCAGCATGATGGGGGCACCGCGTATCCTGCAGGCATTCGCGCGCGACGACGTCTTCTCGAGCGTCAAATTCTTCGCTCGCGGCAGCGGTAAGAATGCCGAACCCCGCCGCGCGATCGTTCTTACCTTCCTGATCGCG
>JBFKCZ010000240.1:0-5123 GCA_041620035.1 Pseudomonadales bacterium | reverse complement strand
GCGATGCTGTGGGGCGGCGCCTCGTACAACAACGGCATCCTGCCGTTCAAGAACTACCTGCTTGGCGAATCCTACGACCGCAACGGTACCGGCACGATCCTGTATGGACCCACGATTCCCGATCACCTGAAAGACGCCGCCGCAGCCAAAGGCATTCTGCCGGCGCTGTACCCGCTGCCGGCCTGGGAAACGATCAAGCCCGGCGACATCTTCCGCGTGTTCGAGCGGGGCGGCCGCAACATCTCGAACTTGTTTCCCGAGACGGGATTGCCGAACGCACTCGGTTTGATTCAACGCATCGAGGAGCCGGGACGGCCCGACTTCCGGCAATCCAATCGCGGGCCCGGTACCGGCGCGCGCATCTCGGTACCCGTGATCAACATCACCAAGACGCGGCTCAACGATCCGTTCCTCTGGTTCATGGGTACCAACGATCAGCCGGGCGATTACCGTAACTCCGGATGCGCGTCGTGTCATGTCGTGTATGCCAACGACCGCGATCCGCGCCACTCCGGCAGCTATGCGCAGTTCGGGCATTCGGGCACCACGATCACCAAGGACCCGACCATCTCCAAGAAGGAGAGCGGCCACCCGCTCAAGCACGAGTTCAGCCGCGCGATTCCCACGAGCCAGTGCATGATCTGTCACATGCACCAGCCGAACATGTTCATGAACACCTACCTCGGTTACACGATGTGGGACTACGAAACCGACGCGCCGCGCATGTGGCCGGCCGAGCAGAAGTATCCGAGCGATGCAGAAACCCGCGCCATCAACGACCGCAATCCGGAAGCTGCGGCGGCGCGCGGCAAGTGGGGCGACGTCGAGTTCCTGAAGACGGTGTGGGACCGCAACCCCGAGATGCAGCACACGCAGTTCGCTGATTATCACGGCCACGGTTGGAACTTCCGTGCCATCTTCAAACGCGATCGCAAAGGCAACCTGCTCGACGCGCAAGGCGGCAAGGTGGCCGACGACGATCCGCAGAAGTTCGACAAGGCCGTGCACATGTCGAGCGTGCACGTGGATGTGGGCATGCACTGTGTCGACTGCCACTTCTCCCAGGACAACCACGGCAACGGCCACATCCATGGGGAGGTGGCGCTGGCGGTGGAAGTGGACTGCAAAGACTGTCACGGCACCGCGAAGGAGTATCCGAACCTCTACACATCGGGTCCGGCGGCGCTCGAAGGCGGCATGGACATGGCTGCGCTGCGTACGCCCGACGGCCGCCGCCGCTTCGAGTGGATCGATGGCGCGCTGTATCAGCGTTCGGTGATGGATCCCGAACTCGAGTGGCGCATGAGCCTGGTGAAGGATGCCGTGGATCCGAGCAAGCCCGACTACAACGCCAAGGCCGCGCGCGCCAAGCTGATGAGCAAAGACACGGCCAAGCAGAACTGGGGCCTCGAGGTCGCGAGCGCCGATCTCGCGCATTCCTACGACGACATGGAGTGCTACACGTGCCATACGTCGTGGACCACGAGTTGCGGCGGCTGCCACTTGCCGATCGAGGCGAACTGGAAGTCCAAACGACATCACTACGAGGGTGGCGAGTCGCGCAACTACGCGACCTACAACCCGCAGGTGGCGCGCGACGAGATGTTCCTGATCGGCCGCCGCGGCCCGCAGAAGGGCGGCAAGATCGCACCGGTGCGTTCGTCGTCTGCGCTGGTGCTGTCGTCGACCAACGCCAACCGCGAGAAGATCTACATCCAGCAGCCACCCATCGCGGCGAGCGGCTTCAGTTCGCAGGCGTTTGCACCGCACTATCCGCACACCGAGCGGAAGACCGAAACCAAGACCTGCGGCGATTGCCACCTGTCGGAGCAGAACGACAACAACGCCATCATGGCGCAGCTGCTCGCCCAGGGAACCAACTTCGTCAACTTCGTCGGCTATCACGCTTACGTCGGCGGCGACGGTGAGCTCACCGCCGTGCGCGTCACCGAGTGGGACGAACCCCAGGCGGTGATCGGCAGTTACCTGCAGAAGTACGCCTACCCCGACTGGTGGAACGCACATCAGGCGCGCGGGCGCATGCTCACCACCGGTCACGAACACGCGACCGGCGACGCCGTGGGCTGTCTGCAGCATCGCGGCGAGTATCTGTTCGTCGCCGAAGGCAAGAAGGGCATGCAGGCCTACGACGTGGCGAGTGTGGCCAACAAGGGCGTTTCGCAGCCGGTCATCACCGCGCCGTTCAGTCCGCTGGGTCACGACACGCGCGTCGACTCGAAGAACGCGACCTGCGTGGTGTTACCGACCAACCAGCCCATCGCGCCGGAACGCAACACCGGCGAGCTGATGCGCGTCGCCAACCAGGAACAGCCGTTCCATCCCATCTACAACTACGCGTTGGTATCGGATGCGGAAGAAGGGCTGATCCTCGTGGATGTGAATACGCTCGCGGACGGCGAGCCGCGCAACAACAAACTGCGGCGCGCGCTCACCTGGAATGCAGGCGGGGTTCTCGATGGTGCCGAGCATCTGGCGGTGGGTGGTCGCTATGTCTACGTGGCGGCGCAGCGCGGCATCGTGATCCTCGATCTCGATCAGCCGTTGTCGCCACGGGTAGTCAGCGAGATACCACTTCGGGGCGCGAAGTCTGCGGCCCTGCAGTTCCGCTACCTGTTCGTCACCGACGGCGATGGACTCAAGGTGATCGACGTGACGAACCCCGCGACGCCGCGGTTGGTCGAGAGTTCGGTCGCCATTCGCGATGCCCACAGGGTGTTCGTCTCGCGCACGTTCGCCTACGTTGCAGCGGGCAGCGAGGGGCTGGTGATCGTGGACGTCGAACGACCGGAGGCGATGCGCGAGTACCAGCGATTCAACGCGGGCGGCGCACTCGCAGACACGCGCGACGTGGTCGTGGCCAGCACGAATGCGAGCCTGTTCGCCTACGTCGCCGATGGCGCTTACGGCCTCAAGGTGCTGCAGCTCACCTCACCCGACAGTCAGCCCAAGTTCTATGGGTTTAGCCCCGATCCCGTGCCTGAACTCATCGCCACCTACCCGACGTCGCGGCCGGCGCTGTCGTTGTCGAAGGGCCTCGAGCGCGACCGGGCGGTGGACGAGACCGGTGGCCAGGTGGCGGTGTTCGGCCGGCGCGGTTCGCGTCCGCTCAATCACGACGAGATGAAGAAGCTGTATCTCGACGAGTCGGGGCGGCCGTGGTTCGTCACCGACGAGGTGAAGACCCCGTGAGATCGAGGTGGGCGGTCATCGTCTGCGCACTGGCGCTTGCGGTTGCGCCCACCGTCGTTCGCGCCGCCATCGACGACCATGTGCATCTGGGTGTCGCCAGCTGTGCCACGGGCGTGTGCCACGGCAAGCTGTCCGCGCAGACCGATTCGAACGTGTGGTTGAACGAGTATCGGATCTGGTCTGCGGAAGATCGCCACGCCCGTGCCTATCTGACCCTTGGCACGGCCGAATCGAAGGCCATGGCGGCCAAGCTCGGACTCGCGAGTGCGCAGACCGCCAAGATCTGCCTCGACTGTCACGCCGACAACGTGCCCGCCGACAAGCGGGGACGCAAGTTTCAGATTTCCGACGGTGTGGCCTGCGAAGCGTGCCACGGCGGGGCGGAGCTGTGGATCGAGAGTCACACCGAACCCGGCGTCACCCATGCCGCCAACATCTCCCGCGGCCTCTACCCGAGCGAGGATCCGCTGCAACGCGCCGAACTGTGTCTGAATTGCCACATGGGCGATGCGAACCGCTACGCCACTCACGTCATCATGGGTGCCGGACACCCGCGCCTGTCATTCGAACTGGACGCGTTCAGCGCCAATCAACCCGCGCACTTCGCAGTCGATGCCGACTATGTGAAACGCAAGGGCGACGTCACCGGGTTTCGCCTGTGGCTGACGGGACAGATGGTGGGCGCGCAACGCATGCTGGCGCTCCAGGGCAGCCCCTGGCTCGACAAGCCGGAGGGGCTGTTCCCGGAGATCGCACTCTACGACTGTCAGAGTTGTCATCACGCGATGGACGACGTGCGCTGGTCGCAGCAGATCGCCGGGCCCGGTATCAAGCCCGGCACGCTGCGCCTGAACGACGACCACCTGCGCATTCTGCTCGTGGTGACCTCGGTCATCGATGCCGATGCCAGGGGCGAGTTCGCGCGACGCATACAGGCGCTGATTCGCGCCGGGCAGACCAGTGTCGCTGCAGTGCGCACCGCGGCCCGCGAGGTCGACAGCTGGATCGGTCAGCGGCGCGATGCCTGGCGCAGTCGTACGTTCGATCGAGGAACGATCGGTGCGGTGCGGCGTGCGCTGGTGGCGGCTGCAGCTGCGGGCGATCTGTCGGACTACGGCAGCGCCGAACAGGTGTATCTTGCGGTGGACAGCCTGAACATCGCGCTGGGTGATGGTGATAGGCTGCGGACAGCGGTGGATGAGTTGTACAAAGCCGTGGAAAACGATCAGACATTCCGTCCCGATCGGTTCGTCGTTGCCGCGCGCGGATTGCTGAGTCGGCTCTGAACGATGGCAAGACACGCAACGCGCACTCATGTCGGTCGCGTCTACGACCACAACGAAGACAGCGTGCGCTGCCTGCCGGAAGCGGGGCTGTATCTGGTTGCAGACGGCATGGGCGGGCACGCGAGCGGCGAAGTCGCGAGCCGTGTGGCAGCCGATACCATCACCGAGTACCTGTCTGCGATGCCGCTCGCCGAAGCGGTGCGCATGGCACATCGCGCGGTCGTCGAAGCGGCCGATGGCGATGCGACGCTGAAGGGCATGGGATCGACCGTGGTCGCCGCCGAGTTGAAGCGTGGCCGGCTGCACATCGCGTGGGTCGGTGACAGTCGCGGCTATCTGTACCGAAACGGTGAGTTGCGGCGGGTGACGCGCGATCATTCGCTCGTGAATCTGCTGGTCGACCGCAAGGAGCTCACCGAGGCCGAGGCGCAGCGCCATCCACAAAAAAACGTCATCACCCAGACACTCGGGCATGGCGACCCAACGCCGTCGGAGAATTCGGTTGCGTTGCGCAGCGGCGATCGAGTGTTACTGTGCAGCGATGGCTTGAACGACGAGCTCACCGATGCCGACATCGGGGCGGTGCTCGCGAGTACGGGGGACCTGGAAGCGGCGGTGACGACGATG
>JBFKCZ010000239.1:0-5130 GCA_041620035.1 Pseudomonadales bacterium | reverse complement strand
GCATCTTGTGTTCGGGCTTGGTGATCGCGGATGCACCGAGCGACAGCGGATGGGATTCCGGGAATGCGCTCTTGCCCGGCATGGTGGTGCACACCGGCGCATCGAGCCGTTCGGCCAGTTCGACGAGCTCTGCGCTCGCACCTGCGAACAGCACGCCCTGGCCCGCGTAGATCACCGGCGTCTTGGCAGCGAGCAACGCATCGACCGCTTCGACAACGGCGCCCGGATCCGGCGCCGAGCGTGAGCCGCGCACCGGCGTGTAGTCGAGTTCGCCCTTGAGCTCGCCCATCAGTGCGTCGATCGCCGTCTCCATCATCACGGGACCGCTGCGCCCCGTGCGCAGCCGGTAGAACGCGTGCCGCAGTGTCGAAGCGATGCGATCGGGATCGTCGACGAACGCTCGCCACTTCGTCACATGCGCATAGTTGTCGCGCGCGCTGAACACGGGCGTCGTGCCTTGCCGAGCACGTGCTTCGCCCGCGGGCAGAAACAGCAACGGCACGTTGTCGGTGAAGGCCTGGGCAATCCCGGGGAATGCGTTCTCCGCCCCGGGGCCGTGCTGACACACGAACACGCCGATGCGTTCGCCGTTGGTAGTGCGACTGAAACCGTCGGCGATCGCGATGCCGACGCGCTCCTGCCGGCACACGATGGGCCGAATGCCCACTTTCGCACACGCCTCGATGAGGTCCGCATGCGGAAAACACGCGATGAACTCGACCCCTTCCCGCTTCAGAATCTCGGCGATCGCCTCGACTCCCTTCATCACTCCCCCTCTCTTCCGTCTTCCGTTTCTTCGAATCAGTTGCTGCTACGACGCCGAGTCCACCAGTCGTTCCTTGGCCCGTTCGATGAAGCGCGCCATGGTATCCACGGGCTGCGCGCCCGGAATGGAGAACTTGCCGGCGAGGATGAAGCACGGCACGCCGGACAGGCCGGCTTCGTAGGCGCCTCGCACCTTGTCACGCACATCCTGACTGCCCTCGTCGCTCGCCAGGCGGCTGCGAATCGATGCGCGATCGGCGCCAATCGTTGCGGCGAGGTCGGCCAGCACGTCGAGATCGCCGACGTCGCGGGCATCGCAGAAATAGGCGTTGAACAACGCATCCATCAGAGCGTGCTGACGTTCGTCGCCGTCGAAGAACGACACGAGTCGATGGCCGGCCAGCGTGTTGGGCACCCGCGTGATGGTGTCGAAGGACAGCGCAATACCCGCATCCGCGGCTTCGTCGGTGATGCGTCGGGTGGCTTCGCGTCGATCGACGTTGGCGCCGAACCGGGCCTTGTAGAAAGCGGCGCGATCCACGCCGTCCGCGGGCAGATCCGGGTAGAGCTGATAGGGCCGCCACCAGACTCGCACGCCCTCGCCCACGGGGCTTACGAGCACCGCGTCGAGGCGGCGCTTGCCGATGAAGCACCAGGGGCAGATCAGATCGGAAAAGACGTCGATATCCATGGGGTGGCCTCGTGCGACGATTGCGCCGATTATAGGCAACACGACACAAGGGGGTGCATTCGCGTGCAAGTGGGTCTGGTCACGGGCAAAGAACGCCTCGATCTGGTGGACATGCCAACTCCGATGCCGTCGCCCGGCAAGGCCGTGGTCGAAGTCAGCTACTGCGGCATCTGTGGCACCGATCTGCACGCGTATCAGTCGGGCGAACCGTACAACCCCGCCATCTGCGGCCACGAGTGGAGCGGCTACGTGAGCGCTCTGGGGCCCGGTGTCGATGGCGTGAAAGAAGGCGACCGCGTCGCCGTGGGTATCGCCAGCGCCTGTGGCCGCTGCCGAACCTGCCTGCGCGGCGACGGTGCGCACTGCGAGAGCGCGTTCCTCGGCGTGATTGGCATGGGCCCGCTCGCCGCACCGCACGGCGGATTCGCGGCGTCCATCGCGATCGACGCAGCGCGCATCTATCCGGTGGTGAACGCCCTTTCCGATGCCGATGCCGCGATGCTGGAGCCCGCCACCGTTGCCGTGCACGCCGTGCGCCGCACCGACATGCGCCTCGGCGACGGCGTCGTGGTGCTCGGCGCAGGCCCGATCGGACTGTTCGTGCTGCAGGCGGCACGGGCTGCCGGTGCGGGCACCGTCATCGTCATCGAGCCGCAGGCGCGTCGACGCGAATTCGCGCTTGCGGTCGGCGCGAACGTCGTCATCGATCCGCGCGCGGTCGACAACCTGCCCACCGCCGTGAACGAGGCGCTGGGTTACGAAGGCGCGGATGTCGTGTTCGAATGCGCCGGCATTGCAGCGACCATCAATCAATCCGTCACGCTTGCCCGGCGCGGCGGTGTCGTCTCATTGGTAGGCGTGGCAAATCGGCCGGCGGAGATTCAGCCCGCCGAATGGCTAATCAAGGAAGTCAGACTCACCTCTTCGCTCGCCTATCAGCGCGAAGAGTTCGCGATGACGCAGGCATTGGTAGCCGATGGCCGCATGCGGTGTGCTCCGCTCCATACGTCGACCATTCCCCTATCGGAGCTGGCGAACGCCTTCCGCACGCTGGCCGACGCACCCGAAGAGATCAAGGTGCTCGTCGACCCGAGATTATGAACCGCTGACACTGGAGACTCGAACATGAAGTCCGCAACAGCATTTGCCCTCACCAATCAAGGCAACATTGCCAATGGTCCGATGCGCCATCCGCGCAACCTCGAGCAGGGCGCCGAAAATTCGATTCACAACGACGAAGTGGCGGGCAAGCTCGGCATGCGCGGCGGCACCGTCGCGGGCAACTACCACATGGAACAGTTCCCGCCATTGCTGACGGCCGTGCTCGGGCGCCGCTGGTGGCAAACCGGCAACCTGTCGCTCTACTTCAGATACGCAACGACCGACTCCGAGGGCGTGCAGGCGTTCGCGGAACGGCCACACGACGCGAGCGCCGAGTTCGTGCGCATTCCCGTCTGGATGGATCACGAGTCGGGACAGCGGGTGGCCGAAGGTACGGCAGCTGTCGGCGCGCCGGACAAGGAGTCGGCCTTGCGTAAGCGCATCGCCACGACGCCGCCGCCGCAAGACATCCGCATACTCGCCGACCTCGAAGTCGGCCAGTCGGCGGTCGCGAAACCGTTTCAGGTCTCGCAGCAACGCTATCGCACGCGCATGGACGTCATCGTCGAGCCGCTGGCGGACTACACGCCGGCATCGAGCTGGGGCGCACCGATTCTGCCGCCGAGCCTGATGGTGGACGTGATGTACAACGCGCAGTTTTCGCTGCTTCAGCGCGACGCCAAGTACGGTGTGGGTCTGTTCGGCGGCATCGAGCTGCAGATCTACGATGGCCCGATGTACCCGGAGCGCGACTACGATGCACGAATCAAAGTGCTAGCCATCGGCGAAACGCCGAAAACCGAGTACTTCTGGTACGAGAGCATCGCGGCCGATCCGAAGACCGGTCGCGACGTGGCCGGCATGCTGATGATGCTGCGCTTCATGAAGGAATCGAGCCCGCTCTGGAAGTAGCGCGAGAAAGCCACTGCCGCTCGCAAAGGTCGTCGAAGGCCCCGTGGGCGCGCCCTTGGGCGCGAACGAACGTGTAAGTGAGTTCGAGTTCGATCTGCCTGGGATGGATCGCGCATTCGCGACGCGATGGGGGGCCTCGCCGGCAGCAGAACCTCCCGGATTCGTGAGGTCCGCGCGGCCCCCAAAACGATAGAATCAAGCGGTCAGGACTGCGCCAAAGGGCGACGCAAGGGAGGAACCATGGCCGAAGCAAACCGAGTCCAGATCGACACCTGGCCAGAGCAGCGGACCCGCGGGCATCTCATCCCCGGTAACCGCTACACATCGAAGGACTTCATGGCGCAGGAGTGGGAGGGCATGTGGACCCGCGTCTGGCTGCTGCTCGGCCGCGAATCGGAGCTGCCCAACCCAGGCGACTGGCAAATGGAGCCAGTGGGCGCTGAAGAGATCCTGATGGTGCGACAAGCGAGTGGCCGCGTTAAGGCGTTCTACAACGTCTGCCAGCACCGCGGCAATCCACTGGTCGACGGGCCCAAAGGCAACGTGCGCCGCTTCGTCTGCAAGTACCACAGCTGGGCGTACATGCCCGATGGCGAACTCAATTTCGTGCCCGACCGGGAAGATTTCCCGGAGGGCAATCCGTGCGGCAAGGTGCGCCTCAAGGAAGTCGCGTGCGAAACCTTCGCGGGCTTCGTGTGGGTCAACATGGATCCCGACTGCATCAGCCTGAAACAGTACCTCGGTCCCATCTGGGATGCCTGGAACGCCCTCGAACTCGAAGGTTGGCAGCGCGTCATGGCCCGTTCAGCCTGGCTGCCATGCAACTGGAAAGTGGTGCTCGACAACTTCAACGAGTCCTATCACGTGCCGACCGTACACATGGCCGCGACGCCCGACACCGATCGCAAGAAGATTCGCGGCCACATCAACACCTACTACAAGGAGACGCGCTTCGACCTGTCGAACGAAGGCCACAATCGCATGGTGATGCAGGGCGGCTACGGCGTCGGCTCCACGGACAAAGACGGCAACATCACCGAGCCGCTGGCGAGTCAGCTGCGCGCGTGGGACATCGATCCGGCGCAGTACAAAGGTAACCCTGAAGCCACGCGCAAAGCCGTACAGGAAGCAAAACGCCGACTCGGCCCGGCGCGCGGATTCACTCACTACGCCAAGTTGCCCGATGAACAGCTCACCGATGCCTTCCACTACACGCTGTTCCCCAACTTCGCGGTATCGGTGTGGTCGGACGGATTCCACTTCCTGCGGGCCCGACCGCATCCGGAGGATCCGGGGCAGTGCCTGTTCGACAATTGGTGGTACGCGAGTCCGGCTTCGCTCGAGACTGGGCTTTCGAGCGACGGCGCGTACATTCCCCAGGACGATCCGGACGTGCAGATGATCGATGCACTCCAGCAATCCATCGGACCGGGCATCGAAGACGACGTCCGCGTGTTCGTCACACAGCAGCGCGGCTTCCGGTCGCGCGGATTCGAAGGCGTCTACCTCTCGAATCAGGAGAAGCGCATCCGCCGCTATCACGAGCTGATCGACGACTACATCGAGGGGCGATTGCCGAAACGGAAGAAGGGTTGAGTCGCGGTCATCGCTGCAAGTGCATGAGGCGGCGTATCAGCGGCGCCGCCATCAGCAGCACGACG
>JBFKCZ010000238.1:0-5139 GCA_041620035.1 Pseudomonadales bacterium | reverse complement strand
GGCATGGCTGTCGACGCCAACATCATCATCTTCGCGCGCGTCAAGGAAGAACTCGGCAAACGTGGTGTGCAGGGTGCGATCGATGCGGGCTTCGATCGTGCGTTCCTCACCATCATGGATGCCAACATCACGACGTTCTTCATCGCCGTGATTCTGTTTTCGATGGGCAGCGGTCCCGTCAAGGGGTTCGCGGTAACCCTTGCGATCGGCATCGTGACCACTGTCTTCACGGCGATCGTATTCACGCGGGCGCTGGTCAATCTCACTTACGGCGGGCGCAACGTCAAGAAGGTCTGGATATGAAGTCGTTGCGTGATTTCAACATCGATTTCATGGGCGTGCGCCGTGAGGCGCTCGCGTTGTCGGCCGTACTGATCATCGGTTCGATCGCTGCACTTGCGATTCGCGGTCTCAATTTCGGTCTGGACTTCACTGGCGGGACGCTCGTCGAAGTCAGCTACGCGGAAGCGGTGGCGCCGGATGAAGTACGCCGGCAGTTGGTTGACGCAGGGTTCTCCAACGGCGTAGTTCAGAACTTCGGCAGCGAGCGGGACGTGCTGATCCGCATGCCGCCGCAGGAAGGTCGCGATGAAGCGACCATGGGCAACGCGATCCACGACGAACTGGAGAAGAGCCATCCTGGGGTCGAGTTGCGGCGCACCGAGTTCGTCGGCCCGGCGGTGGGCGAGGAACTACGCGAGTCCGGCGGGCTCGCGTTGCTGGTCTCTTTCGCGATCGTGATGATCTACATCATGTTCCGGTTCACGGGGAAATTCGCCGTGGCGGCCGTCCTGGCACTGATCCATGACGTGATCATCACGCTGGGCGCATTTGCAGTCTTCCAATGGAGCTTCGATCTGCCTGGGCTAGCCGCTGTGCTCGCTGTGATCGGCTACTCCATCAACGACACCATCGTCATCTCGGATCGCATTCGTGAGAACCTGCGTCTCATCAGGCGCGCGTCCGTTTCAGAAACGATCAACATCTCCGTCAATCAGACGCTCGACCGTACCTTCGGCACGGCATTCAGCACCTTGCTGGTGCTCGTCTCGCTCGCCTGGTTCGGTGGCGATGTCGTGCACGGGTTTGCGCTGGCGCTGATCGTCGGCGGCATCATCAGTGGCACGTACTCGTCGGTGTACGTGGCGGGCAACCTGCTCATGGTGATGGGTGTCACCCGCGAAGATCTGGTGGTTCCCGAGAAGGAAAGCGAGCAGAAAGCCTAGGCTGCATTCCTCTCGCCAGTCTACGGCTGCAGCAAATCCTGTGTTGCGCTCCGTCCGTGTGCTCGACGTAATGGCAAGTACGCCGGTGCGACGGCCACTCCCCATGCAGGCAAGTGAGAAATGCAGCCTGGCCTGATCGGTCAGCGCCGCAGGTGCGGGCGGATGGTCTGCAGCATCGCTTTGAATATCTTCGGGCTGGCGGCCACGGTATTGCCCGAAGTCATGTACTTCTCTTCGCCGGCGAAATCGGCGATGAGGCCGCCCGCTTCGAGTACGAGCAGTGCGCCGGCGGCAATGTCCCAGGGCTTGAGCCCGAACTCCCAGAAGCCATCGCCGCGCCCGGCGGCCACGTAGGCGAGATCCAGGGCCGCCGAACCCGCTCGGCGTATGCCTCGGCAGGTCTTTGTGAAGTCCGTGAGCATCGCCATATAGGCGGGCAGATTGCGCTCCACATCTTTGAACGGAATCCCGGTGAGCAACAGCGCGTCTTCGAGTTTGATCCGGGTGCCCACGCGAATGCGTCGGTTGTTGAGCTGAGCGCCGTCTCCGCGACTGGCCGTGAACTCCTCGTTGCGCACCGGGTCGATGACGACGCCGTGCTCGAGTCGATTTCGGTGACGGAAAGCGATGGAAACGGCGAAGTGAGGAATGCCGTGCACGAAGTTGGTGGTGCCATCGAGCGGGTCGATGATCCAGGTCTCGTCGGCGTTCGAATACACCTCGCCGCCTTCCTCACCGATGATGCCGTGGTCCGGATAGGCCTGATGCAGTACGTCGATGATGGCGCCTTCCGCGTCGCGATCGATCTCGGAAACGAGTTCGTTTCTGCTTTTCTCACGAACGTTCAGTCGATCGACGCGGTCCATTGCGCGCACGATGATCTGCGACGCGCGGCGTGCGGCTTTGAGCGCAACATTCAACATCGGCTGCATGGACGGTGATGCCTGATTTGCTGTCGGGACGGTCGAAACGGCGCGCATCCTAGCATCGATGCGGGGAGGTCCGTTAACCACGCGCCGCAGCTGCTCCGTGTGCGCCGGTATAATCCGCGCGGTGCAAACGCTCGACAACATTCGCTTCGTACTCGTGGAAACGAGCCACCCCGGCAACATCGGCGGCACGGCGCGTGCCATGCGGAACATGGGCCTTGGCAATCTCGTGCTCGTGGCGCCGCAGCGTTTTCCGGATCCGCAGGCGGAGTGGCGGGCCGCGGGTGGCGTCGACGTGTTGAGAGCAGCCCAGGTCGTGTCGACCCTCGACGAAGCCATCGGGGACTGCGCGCTGCTCGTTGGCGCGAGCGGCCGCGATCGACGTATTCCCTGGCCGGTGCTCGACGCGGCCGTTGCCGCGGATCAGATCGTCGCGGAAGCGGGCGCGGGACGAAGGGTTGCGCTCCTGTTCGGGCGCGAGGCCAACGGCCTGAACAACGACGAGCTCAAGCGCTGTCAGATCCACCTGTGCATCGACGCCGATCCGAGCTACGGCTCGTTGAACCTCGCGATGGCCGCACAGGTGGTCGCTTACGAGATCCGCCGCGCTTTGCTGCGCAGCGAAGCGTTGCCGGCGCCGGCGCCGACCTGGGATCGCGAGCCCGCCACTTACGAGGAGCTCGAGGCATTCATCGGTCACCTCGAGGTCGTGCTGTGCGACATCGACTTTCTCGACCCCGACAATCCCGGTCAGACCATGACCCGGCTGCGGCGCCTGTTTGCGCGCATCCGGCCGGATGACACCGAGGTCAAGATGCTGCGCGGAATACTGACCGAAATTCAGCGGAAGCTCGGCACGCTCGAACGGTTCCGCGATCGCAGTGGGAGGCCGGGTCCATCCCGCGGCAGCGGGCCGAATAGTGGACCGATTTAGTCGGGTATTGCATACTCGAACGTCTCTTCAAGGCAGGCGGTGGCTATGCGGCTGACCACCAAAGGCCGCTACGCGGTGACGGCGATGCTCGATCTGGCGCTGCATTGCGGTGCCGGGCCCGTCACGCTCGCCGATATCGCGTCCCGCCAGGGCATATCCCAGAGCTATCTCGAACAGCTGTTTGCCAGGTTGCGTCGCGCAGGGCTGGTGGCAAGCCTGCGTGGGCCCGGTGGCGGCTATGTCATGGTGCGCGCGCCTTCGGCGGTCAGTGTGTCCGACATCATCAGCTCCGTGGGCGAGGGCATCGATGCCACGCGGTGCGGTGGCACCGGCGATTGTCAGGACGGCCTGGTGTGTCTCACCCACGAGCTGTGGATGGACCTGTCGGCCCGCATCGACTCCTTTCTGTCGGAGATCACGCTGGCGGATCTCATCGAACGTGGCGACGTGCGATCGGTGTCGCGGCGTCAGGACGCGATGGCGCGGCCTTCAGTGGTCAGGGTGCTGAATTAGTGGCAGTGCGACGTCCCGTCTACCTCGATTACTCGGCGACCACGCCCGTGGATCCGCGCGTGGCGCAGAAGATGAGCCACTGCCTTCTGACGGAAGGCAACTTCGGCAACCCGGCGTCGAGATCCCACGTGTTCGGATGGCGTGCGGAGGAAGCGGTCGAGGAAGCGCGTGAACAGGTGGCACGGCTGCTCAACTGCGATCCCCGCGAAGTGGTCTGGACATCGGGTGCGACGGAATCCGACAACCTGGCGCTGAAGGGAATTGCGGAATACTACGGGGCGCGCCGGCGCCACATCATCACATCGGCGATCGAGCACAAGGCGGTGCTGGACTCGACCAAGTACCTCGAGGAGAAGGGTTTCTCCGCGACGTACCTCACACCCGGCGCCGACGGTATCGTCACGGCGGCGCAGGTCGCTGCGGCCATCCGCGACGACACGCTCATCGTTTCGATCATGCACGCCAACAACGAAATCGGTGTCATCAACGACATCGCCGCGATTGGCGCCGTCTGCCGCGAACGCAACGTCTTCTACCATGTGGACGCCGCGCAGAGTGCTGGCAAGGTGCCGATCGATCTGAAGTCGATGCCGATCGACCTCATGTCGCTGTCTGCGCACAAGATGTACGGTCCCAAGGGTATCGGCGCGCTCTACGTGCGTCGTGAGCCGCTCGTACACCTGGTACCGCAAATGCACGGTGGCGGTCATGAGCGCGGAATGCGATCCGGCACTCTGGCCACTCATCAGATCGTGGGCATGGGCGAAGCCGCTCGCATTCTCGGCGACGTGATGGAGGTCGAGAACGCGCGCATTCGGTCGCTGCGCGACGACCTGTGGCGCCGCCTGTCGGCGTTGGACGGTGTTCGAATCAACGGCGACGAGGCGCAACGCCTCCCTGGCAACCTGAACGTGGCGTTCGCCGGCGTCGACGGCGAAACGTTGCTCATGGCGCTCGACGACGTGGCGGTTTCATCGGGCTCCGCGTGCACGTCGGCGACGGTCGAACCGTCCTACGTGCTTCGCGCGCTGGGGCTCCCCGATGACCTCGCGCATGCATCCATCCGTTTCACGGTGGGTCGATTCACGACACCCGCCGACATCGGCTACGCAGCCGATCGGGTGATCGAGGTGGTACGCAAGCTCCGGGAACGGGACGCCGCCTGAGCAATCGCGGTCCGCTCTCGCCCGGTCAGTCGAAATGCGTATAATACGCGCCCGCGCGAAACCCTAATTTCCTGATTTTTCAAATACATAGGTTTTGTTTCGACACTTCTAACGCAGGTGTCTCGCATTGAGGAGTAGCAAATGACAGTTGAACGGACCCTGTCGATCGTCAAACCCGACGCGGTTGTCAGGAACATCATCGGCGAGATCTATTCGCGCTTCGAAAAAGGGGGGCTCAAGATCATTGCCGCGCGGATGATGCGCATGTCACGTGAGAAGGCCGAGGGGTTCTATGCCGAGCACAAGGGCAAGCCATTCTTCGAGGCACTCGTGACATACATGATCTCCGGACCGGTGATGGTGCAGGTGCT
>JBFKCZ010000237.1:0-5157 GCA_041620035.1 Pseudomonadales bacterium | reverse complement strand
GCTTTGATACTCGCGGTGTTGTCGAGCTTCCGCAGTCGCACGCTCCCGCGCGAGCTGATCGTGTTCGGTGAGATCGGCTTGACGGGCGAAGTACGGCCCGTTGCGAACGGCCAGGAGCGGCTGCGGGAAGCGGCCAAGCATGGCTTCACGGCCGCGATCATCCCTCGGGCCAATCGCCCGCGGCCCGATCTCGCCGGCATGAAAGTGCACGCGGTGGCGACGTTGAACGAAGCGATCGATGCAGCGTTCGGCAATGGCTGACGCCGGTGACGACTTCGAGTTGCTCGAAGCGCTGCGGCACGATGCCGAATCCGGTTTCACCTTGCTCGATGCGCATCTCTCGCGTCTCGCGGCATCGGCGGCACACTTCTCCTTCGCGTGCGATATCGCGCATGTGAGAGATGCGCTCGACGAAGCCGTGTCTGCGCTCGACGGCATTCACAAGGTGCGCGTGCGGCTTTCGCGGGGCGGTGAGTGCATCGTCGAGACCGAGGCCATCGCGATGCAGCATGGCGTGGTCTCGCTGGCGCTGGCGCGCTCGCCGGTCGATTCCAATGATGAGTTCCTGCGCCACAAGACCAGCCGACGCGCTCCGTACGAGCAGGCCCTGGACGAACGCGGCGATGCCGACGATGTGCTGCTGTGGAACGAACGCGAGGAGATCACGGAAGCGAGCAGTTCGAACGTCGTGGCGCGCCTCGACGGCCGCCTGATCACGCCGCCGGTTGCTGCGGGCATCCTGCCGGGCACCTTTCGGGCCCTGCTCCTCGATCGCGGCGAAATCGTGGCGGCACCCCTGCGGCGGTCTGACCTCGGCCGGTGCGAGGCCCTCTATCTGATCAATTCGGTCCGCGGGTGGCGCACCGCCGTTTGTAAGTAACATTTTGCGTAGTGTTGCTACGTAAAACGCATTCGGCTAGGATGCGCGCCTTTCACGCACCGGACTCACGCCATGCCCCGCATCACTTTCATCGAGCACGATGGTACCCAGCACAGCATCGACGCCGACGCCGGCCGGTCGGTCATGAATGCCGCGGTCGACAACCTCGTACCCGGCATCGACGCCGACTGTGGCGGCGAGTGCTCCTGCGCCACCTGCCATGTGTTCGTGGACGGTGCGTGGATCGACAAGGTCGGCAGACCCGAAGGCAACGAAGCCACGATGCTGGACCTCGCGCCGGAAAGGGCCGACACCTCGCGGCTCTCGTGTCAGATCAAGGTGACCGATGCCCTCGATGGCCTCGTCGTGCGCCTGCCCCAGTTTCAAATGTAAGCAGAGAGAGGAGATCGCCATGAGCGAAGCCAAACTCGAATCGAACTACATGCCACCCGATCCCTACACGTTGCCGCTCGAGAAGATCGACGTCAGCGACAACCGCATCTTCATCGCGGATGCATGGGGTCCTTACTTCAAGCGCCTGCGCGAGGAAGACCCTGTTCACCTGACGGAGAACGAGTACTACGGCCGCTTCTGGTCGGTGACGAAGTTCAACGACATCATGCACGTGGACACCAACCACGAGATCTTTTCCTCCGAGCCTGCGATCACGATCGAAGAGCAGGACGAAGACTTCAAATTGCCGATGTTCATCGCCATGGATCAGCCCAAGCACGATGAACAGCGCAAGGTGGCGCAGCCCGTCGTCGCGCCAATGAATCTGGCGAAGCTCGAGACGGTCATCCGCACCCGCGTGCAGACCATTCTCGATTCGCTGCCGATCGGTGAGCGGTTCAACTGGGTGGACAAGGTGTCGATCGAACTCACCACGCAAATGCTCGCGACACTGTTCGACTTTCCGTTCGAAGATCGTCGCAAGCTCACGTTCTGGTCCGATATGGCGACCGCAAACCTCGAGGCCCTCGGCATCACGGACGACGAACGCAGAGCGCATCTCCTGGAGTGTCTCGAGTACTTCACGCGCCTGTGGAACGAGCGCGTCAACAAGCCGCCGGGTGAGGATATGGATCTGGTGTCCATGCTCGCTCACGGCGAGTCCACCAAGAACATGGAGCCGATGGAGTATCTCGGCAACCTGATCCTGCTCATCGTCGGCGGCAACGACACCACCCGCAACTCGATCTCTGGTGGGGTGCTGTTCCTCAATCAGAATCCGAAGGAATACCAGAAGCTCCGCGAAAACCCCAAGCTCATCCCGAACATGGTGTCGGAAATCATCCGTTACCAGACGCCGCTCGCACACATGCGTCGCATTGCAACGCGCGATACGGAACTCGGCGGCAAACAGATCAAGAAGGGCGACAAGGTGATCATGTGGTATGTGTCGGGCAACCGCGACGCGGACGTCATCGACCGGCCCGATGAATTCATCATCGATCGACCGAAGGCGCGGCACCATCTGTCGTTCGGTTTCGGCATTCACCGCTGCATGGGCAACCGCCTCGCGGAAATGCAACTGCGAATTCTCTGGGAAGAGATCTCCAAGCGATTCGAGAAGATCGAACTGGTGGGCGAACCGGTGAGGATTCCGTCGAACTTCGTGAAGGGCTACACCGAATTGCCGGTCGTGCTCCATCCGCTTCGAGGTAAGGCCGCCGCGTGAAGATGAAAGAGCTCGAATCGCGAACCGGCTTCGGTCGGGAAGCGATTCGATACTATCTGCGTGAAGGCATGCTGCCCGAGCCGGAGCGTCCGAAGCGCAACGTCGCTCACTATGGCGAGGAGCACGTGCGGCGACTGCTCGCAATCAAAACCCTGAAGGAAGAGCGCTTTCTGCCGCTCTCGGTGATCAAGTCGCTGCTCGAGACGAACGAGTATCAGAAGTTCATCGCGCGCCAGCCGCTGGCCGGTCTCGAGCACCTGCTGCCTGCGATCGTCGACGGTGTGGCGGCCGGGCGGGATCGCCGCCTCGACGAGGTGGCAGAGAGCTCTGGCATCGGTGCGGACGAGATTCTGTCGTTGCACGATCTCGGTGTCGTGAGCGTGCGACGGATCGATGATGAGTCACTGCTCGACTTCCGCGACGCTGCAATCGTCGAGAACTGGGGCAGACTGCGGCGTGCCGGTTTCAGTAAGGAACGCGGCTACACGATCGATCGACTCGTCGAGTATGCCGAGTTTGCGCAATGGCTCGCGACCCGGGAAGTCGAGCGTTTCATCGAGGCATTCGCCAAGGACACGGATTCACAGACGGCGGCCGAAGTCGGCGCTCTCGGCATCGAGGTCGTCAACGAACTCCTGGCCCTCCTGCACACCCGCGCCATCATTCGGGACGTGACCAACCGCTTCGAAGCGGGTCAGTCCGCGCGCTCGGTGTCTTGACTGCCCGACTGGTAGGAGCGAGCCATGCTCGCGATGCTTTCCTTGCAGAGACCGGCGCTTCGCGACCGAGGGTCGCTCCTACAGGGTAAGGCTCATCCCAGACGCTTGTAGCGGATGCGATGCGGTTCGTTCGCTTCCTCACCGAGACGCTTCTTGCGATCGGCTTCGTAGTCGCTGAAGTTGCCGGCAAACCATTCGACATGGCTGTCGCCTTCGAAGGCGAGGATGTGCGTTGCGATGCGGTCGAGGAACCAGCGGTCGTGGGAAATCACCAGCACGGTGCCCGGAAAGTTGAGCATGGCTTCTTCGAGCGCGCGCAACGTCTCCACGTCGAGATCGTTGGTGGGTTCGTCCAGGAGCAGCACGTTGGCGCCCTGCTTCAAGAGCTTCGCCAGATGGAGCCGATTGCGCTCGCCACCCGACAGGTCGCCGACGCGCTTCTGCTGGTCGCCGCCGCGGAAGTTGAAGCGGCCCAGATAGGCGCGTGAAGGGATTTCGTATTGACCCACACGCAGGATGTCCTGCCCGTCCGACACTTCTTCCCACACCGTCTTTTTCGCATCGAGATCGTCCCGACTCTGGTCGACATAAGCGAGTTGCACGGTTTCACCGAGCTCCACCGTGCCCGAGTCCGGCTTCTCCTGCTCGGTGATCATTCGGAACAGCGTGGTTTTCCCCGCGCCGTTGGCGCCGATGATGCCGATGATGGCGCCGCGTGGAATGCTGACGCTCAGGTTGTCGATCAGCACGCGGTCGCCGTAGCCCTTGCTGACGCCGTTGAGGTCGATGACCTTCTCGCCGAGGCGCGGTCCCGGCGGAATGTACAGATCGGCGGTCTCGTTGCGGCTCTGTACTTCCTTTGAACTCAATTCTTCGAACCGGGCGAGCCGGGCCTTGCTCTTCGCCTGCCGCGCCTTGGGATTGCTGCGCACCCACTCGAGTTCCGACTTGATCGCGCGCTGACGCGCCGCCTCTTCCCGTTCCTCGACGGCAAGCCGATTCTCCTTTGCTTCTAGCCAGGCGCTGTAGTTCCCTTCGAAGGGAATGCCGCGGCCGCGGTCCAGTTCGAGAATCCATCCCGCGACGTTGTCGAGAAAGTACCGATCGTGAGTCACGGCGACCACAGTCCCGGGATATTCGCCCAGGAATCGCTCCAGCCAGGCCACACTGTCGGCATCGAGGTGGTTGGTGGGTTCGTCCAGCAACAGCATGTCGGGCTTGGACAAGAGCAGCTTGCATAGTGCGACCCGTCGCTTCTCACCGCCGGACAGGGTTGCCACCTTGGCATCCCACGGCGGCAGGCGGAGTGCATCTGCGGCTACGTCCAGCGTGCGATCGAGGCTCCACGCGTCCACGGCATCGATCTGAGTCTGTACCTCGCCCTGCCGTTCCAGGAGCGCATTCATCTCATCGTCCGACATCGGTTCAGCGAACTTGGCGGAGATGGCGTCGTATTCCGTCAGCAGCGCCTTGATCTCGGCCACACCCTCTTCGACGTTCCCGCGCACGTCTTTCGATGGGTCGAGTTGGGGTTCCTGGGGCAGAAAGCCCACCTTGATGCCCTTTTGCGGTCGAGCTTCGCCTTCGATCTGGCTGTCGAGCCCGGCCATGATCCTGAGCAGGGTGGACTTCCCCGACCCGTTCAACCCCAGGACGCCGATCTTGGCCCCGGGGAAGAAGGACAGGGAGATGTTCTCGAGGATCTTGCGGCCGCCCGGTACGGTCTTGCCGACGCGGTTCATGGTGTAGACGTATTGAGCCATGGAGGGGTCGGGTGCTTGAGAAAGGCGGCAACGCTAGCCGAAAAGTCATCGGGGCTTCAACTCGGCACTTGGTTTGTGGGAGCGGGCTTGCCCGCGAACGGCAATTTCGCGGGC
>JBFKCZ010000236.1:0-5197 GCA_041620035.1 Pseudomonadales bacterium | reverse complement strand
GCATCGACGACTGTATTGAACCCTCATTGTTGTCAGCGCAGCTTCGCGTTGAGTTGAGACGTGCAGCCATTACGATTTGACAGTTTGCCTGACGACGATAGCGAGTTGGAACCACCTGATCCCATCCCGAACTCAGTAGTGAAACGGCTCAGCGCCGATGGTAGTGCGGGGTTTCCCCGTGTGAGAGTAGGACATCGTCAGGCTTTTAATTAGGCAGGAGCCCGACACTGATTCGAAGTCAGTGTCGGGCTTTTGTTTTTCTGGGTCACTACTCTAGGATGACGCCATGAAGCCACTTGTCGGCGTGATCATGGGATCGGTCTCCGATTGGGAGACACTCCAGCACAGCGCGGCGACGCTAGCGGAGCTCGGCATCGACCATGAGATCAAAGTGGTCTCCGCACACCGCACTCCCGACCGGATGTTTCAGTACGCGCAGACGGCGGTCGATCGCGGCCTCGAAGTCATCATTGCCGGGGCCGGAGGAGCGGCACATCTTCCCGGGATGGTTGCAGCGAAGACGCCGCTGCCGGTACTCGGGGTACCTGTCGAATCCAAGACGTTGAAGGGCATCGACTCTCTGCTCTCGATCGTGCAGATGCCTGGCGGCGTGCCCGTCGCGACGCTCGCGATCGGCAGAGCCGGCGCGATCAACGCCGCATTGCTTGCGGCGGCGATCCTCGGCATCAAACACAAAGCCGTGCGCAAATCGCTCGATGAGTACCGCAAGGCTCAAACCGAACGGGTCGAGCAGACCGCGGATCCGAGTTTGGACACGAACTCGCCAGGATCATGAGAGTCGGCGTTCTCGGCGGCGGGCAACTGGCGCGCATGCTCGCGCTGGCTGGCCATCCCCTCGGCCTATCGCTCGTCGTCGTCGATCCCTCACCAGAGGCCTGTGCCGCACCGGTCAGCGACCATCTGTGTGCGGGCTACGACGATGTGGATGCATTGGCCCGCCTCGCGGTCGAGGCCGAGGTCGTCACCTTCGAATTCGAGAACGTTGCGTTGTCCACCCTCGAGGGACTCTCGGCGCGTGTGCCCGTCCGCCCCGCACCGATTGCGTTGGTGACCGCGCGCGATCGGGTCGTCGAGAAAGAGATGTTCGCGAAGCTCGGCATTCCGGCGGCGCCATTCGCGCCGGTGGCGAACACCGCTGACCTCGCGCGCGCGATCGAGAAATGCGGCGTTCCCGCGATCTTGAAGACTCGCACCGAAGGTTACGACGGCAAGGGACAGGTGGTGATCCGTGACGCCGCGCTTGCCGAGTCCGCTTGGCACGCGTTGGGTCGTCGGCCGGCGATCGTCGAGCAGATGATTCCTTTCGCGCGGGAAGTCTCCGTCATTGCCGTCCGGGGGCTGCGGGGCGAGATTCGCTTCTACCCGTTGGTCGAGAACACCCATCGCGACGGAATCCTGCGGTTGTCGGTGTGCAGGACCGACGATGCCATGACTCAGCAAGCGCAGTCGTTCGCGGAACGGCTGATGGTGGAGCTCGGATACGTCGGCGTCCTCGCGCTCGAGCTGTTCGAAGTCGACGGTACCCTGCTTGCGAACGAGTTTGCACCCCGCGTCCACAACTCGGGTCACTGGACGATCGAAGGTGCGGCCACCAGCCAGTTCGAGAATCACCTGCGCGCAGTCGCGGGATTGCCGTTGGGTGCTACCCATGCGATCGCCGAAAGCGCGATGGTGAATCTGGTGGGAGCGATTCCCAGGGCCGAGGACGTGCTCGCGCACGACGATTGTCATCTGCACCTCTACGGCAAATCGGCTCGTGAGGGCCGCAAACTGGGCCACATCACGGTGCGCGCGCAGAATGCGGCAGAACTTCGCGTGAAGATCGACGCGTTGCGCGAGTTGCCGGGCGCGTCTCGGGAGATCTGATGAATCGCTCCCAGTGGGTTCACCGTGCCATCAACCTGATCGAATCGGATTTCAATCGCTCCGCCGATACACACCTGATCAAGGTATCCGTGCCGAGTTGCCCCGACATCGATCTCTATTTGAAGGACGAGTCGACGCACCCCACCGGCAGTCTGAAGCACCGGTTGGCGCGATCGCTCTTTCTGTACCACCTGTGCAACGGCGTGATCGGCCCGAACACGACCGTGATCGAGGCCTCGAGTGGTTCGACTGCGGTTTCCGAGGCGTACTTCGCGCGCATGCTGGGACTGCCGTTCGTGGCAGTGATCCCCCGTGATACGTCGCGGGAGAAGATCAGCCAGATCGAGTTTCAGTCGGGCAAGTGCCACATGGTTGACGACCCCGCCGCCATCTACGACGTCGCCGCTCGTCTGGCGCGCGAGTCGAATGGTTGCTACCTCGATCAGTTCACCTACGCGGAGCGCGCGACCGATTGGCGCGGCAACAACAACATCGCCGAGTCGATCTTTCTCCAGTTGGAACGCGAGCGCTTTCCCGAGCCTGCGTGGATCGTCGTGGGTGCGGGCACGGGCGGAACGTCGGCAACCATCGGGCGGTATCTGCGATACCGGGCGTTGCGGGGCAAGCTGTGCGTCGTCGATCCGGAGCAGTCGGTATTCTTCGACTACTTCCACGGGCGCGACGAGAGCCTGGTGCTCAAGGGCAGTTCCGGAATCGAAGGGATCGGTCGACCTCGCGTGGAGCCCAGCTTCGTTGCGTCAGTCATCGATCGCATGATCCGCGTGCGAAATGTCGACTCGATCGCCGCGGCCCGTTTCTTGAGCCGCATGATCGGGCGTGGCTGTGGCGGTTCGACCGGTACGAACATGATGGGTGTATTCGAGCTGATGTCGGAAATGCGGGCGGCGAACGAGCGTGGCTCGATCGTGACTTTGCTGTGCGATTCCCACGAACGCTACCGGGACAGCTACTTCGATGATCTCTGGCTGGAAAAGAAGGGTTACGACATCGCGCCATGCGTCGATCGCCTGGCCGCGTTCTGGGCTGAGGGCCGCTGGAGCCGCGGTCCAATCTGATCGTTAAACGGTCCGCGCTGTTATATATTCGCGCCAAACGGTCCAATTGGATTGATGGGGATTGGTCCAGCACCTCGATTCGGATCTCATTAAAGCATCGCTCGTGAAGTCGGCTCAGCTCTGGCTTCGCCAACTCGATGTCTTCGAAAGCATCGACTCTACGAATCTGCATCTTGCCCGCGCTGCGGTCTCGGGCCCGATCGACGGTCATGTTGCCGTCGCGGAGTTTCAGACCGCCGGCCGGGGTCGCCGGGGCAGGACATGGTCCGGCACCGCGGGCGCGAATGTCGCGCTGTCGATGGGGCACGCGGTAGATGTGCCGGTGTCGCGGGTCGGCGCGTTGAGCCTCGTGGTCGGTCTTGCTGCCGTCGATGTCCTCGAGTGTGCGGGCGTCGATGGCGTTGGCTTGAAGTGGCCAAACGACGTCATGCTCAACGGCGCGAAACTCGGCGGAGTTCTCATCGAACTGGTCGATGCGACCCCACCCGTGAGCGTGATCATCGGCATCGGGCTGAACGTCGAACTCGATGCCGCAACTCGAGCATCGATACCCGCGCCAGTCGCGACGATCCGCGACGTGTGTGACTCTGTCGACCGAAACGCGCTCATTGGCGCGCTGATCTCGCGGGTTCACGACTTTACGCGTGCGTTCGAACAGTCTGGGTTCACGCGCTTCAAGCCCGTGTGGGAGTCCCTCGATATCCACGCCGGACAGCTCGTCGATGTCGCCGGTGGCGACCATCGAACCACGGGGCGGGTGTCGGGGGTCACGGACGCCGGAGAGCTTCGCTTGGATACTGAGGCCGGTGAGCTGACCTTCAACGCCGGTGAAGTGTCACTGCGCGTGAGCCCGGATTGAGCAGGTGAATGTTCTCGACCTCGACGTAGGCAACAGCCGACTGAAATGGCGGTACGGCTCGGTGGCACGGTTGCGCGGAGCGATGGACCGGAGTCGTGAAGTCGCCGACGCGTTTCCGGCCGATGTCCGTCCGGAACGAATCCGCGTCTCCAGTGTCGCGGGATCATCCTTCAACGGTGTGTTGTCTGACGCGCTCTCGGAGCGCTTCGGGATACGTGCAGAGTTCGCCAGGGTGTCCTCCTCGCTTGGCGGCGTGACTTGCGGATACGAAGCCCCCGACCAGCTCGGGGTGGACCGCTGGCTCGCGGTTGTCGCTGCGTGGCAGCGCTACCGCCGACCGGCGGTGGTGGTGGATGCCGGCAGCGCCTGCACGATCGACCTGCTCGGGGAAGCCGGTGTCCATCAGGGTGGATACATCGTCCCGGGGCTCGAAATGATGGTGGCGGCCTTGTACGCCCGTACCGCACAGGTCAAGGTGACGCCCCGATTCGGGGACGGATGCCTTGCCCCGGGCCGCCGTACCGAAGACGCGGTGCTGAGAGGCGCGATCGGGATGCTGGCCGACTTCGTGTCGGGTTGCGCGTCGCGCCTGGCGGAGCGAGGCGGGACGGGGGAACCCGTCATCGTCATCGGGGGTGGCGACGCAAAGCGATTGAGCGCGGTCGTCGAGCGCCCGACGGAAATTTGCGAAGACCTGGTATTCGAAGGCTTGGCGGTTGCGCTGCCGTGATGCCTCGGAGCGATCCATGAGATACATCCTGCTGGCGCTGCTGGCGGCCAACTGTGTGTACCTGGCGGGCGGCGCCCTTTGGCCGAGGTCCGCGCCCGCAGCGGCAGAAGTTGCGCCGCTCGCGGTGCCTGGGCTTCGGCTCCTGTCGGAAGCCGCGCGCATCGAAGTGATCGAACCACAGCTGCTGGATGATGAAGCACGGTCCAGTCCTGACGCGGCGTTCGAGTCCGTCGAGCGGATTTGCCTGGTCAGCGAGCCCTACGATCGACTCTCGGTTGCGCAGCAGAAGAGTGCAGAAATCGAATCGATCGGGGGGACGGTGGAACTGATCGAGCGGCCGCTGCCCGGCGCCGCCACGGATTACCTGGTATTCATCGACGCGCCCTCCTCCCGGGAGGAGGGCCGCGCGATCTGCGAAGCGCTCTCCGAGCGGTCCCTGGAATGCCATGTCATTCCGACTGGTGTGCGCAGCGGGGCGCTCTCGGTGGGCGTGTTCAGCCGGCGCGACCTGGCTGTCGGCCAGCTCGAACGGGTCTCTGCTCTGGGTTATGCCACCCATCTGGCACCGCTCGACGCCGCGGGGGTGGAGTACCGGCTCATGATGCACGCCGTCGCGGGTGCTGCGATGGAGCCGGCGGGCGAGAT
>JBFKCZ010000235.1:0-5200 GCA_041620035.1 Pseudomonadales bacterium | reverse complement strand
GCCAGAGCCGCTTGCCCTTGAACCGTTCACGCGCCTCCACGTGCCCATAACCGTCGGCTGCGATCACGCGATCCGCCACCACGGCGGGTGGCAACCGCAGGTACTTCTTGCCGAGACCCTCACCGATCTTGGCACCCCACACACGGTCCACCTTCACTTCGGCTTTGTACTTCGTGAGTTCCGCGGGCTCGTCGGGGTCTTCCTTCTTGTCGACCCATGGCAGCCACGAAAACCAGCTGCACCCGGACGCAAGTATCGAAGCCGCTACAACGAGCGCAACTCGATCAACGCGCATTCGGCACCGCACCTGGCGGCGTGAGATCCGCAATCTTGAGTTTCAGAAGCGGACGTTCGCCATCCACGCCTTCGATCGCGGCGGCGGCCTTGTAGGCAGACAATGCCTCTTCCCGCTTGCCCTGACTGAACAGTACATCGCCCTTGATCTCGGCGGCATACGATGCGAAACCCGCTCCCTTGACGCCGCCCAATGTCGAAATCGCCGCTGCGTCATCACCCTGCGCATGCTGGATACGCGCGAGGCGCACTCTGGCGAGATCCTCGAGATACTGATCCCCCGCCTGGTCAACCGCCTTCGCCAACAAGTCGTTCGCCGCATCGAGATCGGGCTTGCCGGCAGCATCGGCCGCACGATGCAGCAGACTGAAGATCTGGTAGCTGGTACCGGCGTATTCGCCATCGAGTTCGGCAGTCACGGCGTTCAGGGCGGCTTCGTCTCTCGATGCCGCGCTTCTCAACTCGAGATACCGCTGATAGACCGACGAAGCCGCCTCGTTTCTGCCCTGATCGTAGTCGGAGTAGACCCGCCAGCCGACGATTCCGCCGATGACGAGCACGAGGCCGACAACCAGCGCGGTACCGTTCTCGTCCCACCACTTCTTGAGCGCCGCTACCTGGTCGTCTTCGTTCAGATACTCTGCCACTGCCATCGCCTCCTAGCCGTTGTATGACCCGCCACGCAAGCACGAGTTCTAGTCTCGAATGTCGTCAGCCCTTGAGTCGCGCGACGAGATCGCCGCGTCCCAGCGTTTCCTGCGGCACGTCCTCGCGCAGCCACTTGACCGTCGCGGAATTTCGCGCGATCTCCTCTTCGCCGAGAATGATCGCAAACCGTGCACCGCTCGCGTCCGCGCGCTTCATCTGAGCCTTGATCTTGCCCCCGCCCGCGTGCAGCCGAATGTTGAGGCCCGCCTGCCGCAGCACATCTACCAGGCGCATCGCGTCTGCCGTGAAACGTTCTTCCAGGACGACACAGTAGCCATCGAGGCCACCTGGCACGGCGACGTTCGCCGCATGTTCCACGAGCAGCACGAGGCGATCGAGCCCGATTGCAAACCCCGCTCCGGGCGTTGGCTTGCCACCCAGCTGTTCGATGAGTCCATCATAGCGGCCGCCTGCACAGATCGCGCCCTGTGCGCCGAGCGCATCCGTTACCCACTCGAATACGGTGTGGGTGTAGTAGTCGAGACCACGAACGAGGCGCGGATTTTCCACAAAGTCGATCTCGAGCGCTGTCAGCAACGACTTGAGCCCCTCGTAGTGCGCCCGCGATTCGTTATCGATGAAGTCGCTCACCGATGGTGCGCCCTTCAGCAGCGCCTGCGTTTCGGGGTTCTTGCTGTCGAGGATGCGCATGGGATTGCGTTCGAGCCGCCGCTGACTGTCGGCATCGAGCCGTTCACGCAGCGGAGTCAGAAAGTCGACCAGTGCCTCACGGTACGCCGTCCGATCGGCGCTGGAGCCAAGTGTGTTGATCTCGAGGCGGACAGCCGCGCGCACACCGAGGTCACGGAACAGATGATCGCCCAGTTGCAGCAACTCCGCGTCGACATCCGGCCCGGCCATGCCGAATGCTTCGGCGCCAATCTGATCGAACTGCCGGTAGCGGCCCTTCTGCGGCCGCTCGTACCGGAACATCGGGCCCGCATACCAGAGGCGCTGCGGCTGATTGTGTATCAGGCCGTGCTCGAGACACGCCCGAATGCAGCTCGCGGTGCCTTCCGGCCGAAGGGTTATGCTGCCGCCATCGCGATCTTCGAGGGTGTACATCTCCTTCTCGACGATGTCGGTGCTTTCCCCGACGCTACGACTGAAAACTTCCGTCGACTCCAGGAGCGGAAGCCGGATTTCGTCGTAACCGAACGAGGCCAGCACCGATTGAGCGCGCCGTTCCACCCAGCGCGTTCGACGCGCCTCATCGGGCAGCAGATCGCGCATACCCCTAACAGATTGAAACGTCTTGCCCATCTGTCAGTTCCCGACTGCGAAGGAAGCAACGTTGTTGCGCGTGTACGGCGCGAGCGCGATCGGATTGCCATTCAGTGCCATGGCCACCGCAGGGCTGTAGCCCAACAGCACTCTGAACGGGCTCCGACCGATCAGCGAAAGATTGTCTCCGGCCCTGGAGAGATCGCTGTACAAGGTGCGTCCCGTCTCGTCCTTGATTTCCACCCAGCAGTCATCACTGAAGCTGAAGTCGAGCCGGTCATCGCCGAGCGGCGTGATGCGCTTGGCCGTCGTCGCCGCCCGTAATGAAGGTGGCGCCTGCATCGCAGACAGCGCTCCGCCTTCTACCGCCGCTTCTTCCATATCCGTGTCTTCGATTTCGACCTCGACCACGTCGGGCTCTTCTGCCTCACTCGGTGGTTCGGCCGTCGTAAAGAGCGGCTCGGTGCCTTCGGCACCGGGGGACGGATTGTCAGCCCCACCCGGCGCAGGTCGTCCATCGACAGGTGGCGGACTCGGTTCTCTACGCCGGCCGGTGGACTCGGTCGCGAGCTGCGGCACCGGTTTCAGGGCGGCAACGGGCGGTGGTTCGTCGACTTCGTCGGGCCATACCAGGAACAGAACGATCGCGACCACGCATACGGCCAGCACGACGGCCCCGGAAAGTACGGCGCCCGGTTGGCGCTGGAAAGTTTCCGCCATGCCGCCGCCCGAAGCCGCCAGGCGCGAAACGAGTGGCGATGCAGGCGCCGGCGGCGTCGCGGGCTCTCGCAGCCCCTCGTATCCGCGTACCAGCTCGTCCGCGTCGAGATTCAACAGCTTTGCGTAAGCCTTGATGTATCCACGCGCGAACGCCATCGCATGGAAATTCTGCCAACGCTCGCGCTCGATGTCTTCGATCACGCGTACCGTGAGGTTCAGGGCATCGGCGATGTCCTGCTGCGAGTATCGCAACGACTCACGCGTCGATTTGAGCACGCCCCCGGGCCCGGGACTCGCACCATCGTCATCGTCGGTCACGGGGCCCCCACTCGGTGCTGCTCACTGCATACTCTGCTGGTAGAGCCGATACTCATCCGACCCCGGGTACAAGTTCTTGAGTGCCAGGGCAAAGCTCGACACCGCGTTCGCATCGTTGAACACCCGGCTCAGCCGAATGCCGAGCCAAAGGCTCCGTGGATTGTGTTTTGCTTCCCGGATGTAGCCTTCGAAGTACTGTCGAGACCTCGGATAGTTGCCGTCCTCGTAATAGATTTCGGACAGCTCGAGCATGCTGCGCGCCTGTCGCGAATTGAGCATGAGGGCGCGTTGCAGGGAAGCTTCCGCTTCTTCGCGCATGCCCAGCTTCAACTCGGTCAGCCCGAGATTTTCGTAGGCCTGCGGACGTGCGTTGTAAGCCGTGTCCTCGATCGCCACGAGAAGTTGCGTGCGCGCATCCTCGTACCGGCCCTTGGAAAACAGATACGTTCCGTAGTTGTTGCGCGCCATGGAGTTGCGCGGCGCATACCGGATCGCCTGCTTGAACGCGCGCTCCGCGAGCTTGTCCTCGCCTTCGACCTGGTAGACTGTCGCCATCAGCACGTTGGCCTCAGCCGAAGTCGGATCGATTTCGAGAGCCTTCTCGAGCGGGCGCCGCGCACGTCCCACGTCGCGTTGTTCCAGATAGCCCCGCGCCAGGTCGAGCTGCGCCTTCACGCGCGCATCCTGAGGCGCAGGTTTCGGAAGGCCGCCGGTTTCGGTCGTAACACAGCCGCTGAGCAACACCGCACACGCAATCATGCGCCATGCCTTCATGCCACCTCCGTCGTCTGGATGCGCGATCGGTAACGTTCCGCGCGTCGCGTGCGATCGGACACGGCGCCCACCAATTGACCACACGCGGCTGCGATATCTTCGCCCCGCGTCGTGCGGAGCATCGTCGCGTAACCGGATTGCATGAGCGCCGTCTGGAAGTCCCTCACCCTCGCTTCGTCGGGCCGCTCATACGCGGTACCAGGATAGGGATTGAACGGAATGAGGTTGATCTTGCAGCGCAAGCTCTCGAGCAACCTGGCCAGCTGCTTCGCCTGGACGAGCGAGTCGTTGACGCCGCGAATCAAGGTGTACTCGATCGTGATGTGGCGGCGCTCGCCGAGATGATCCACGTAGTCCCGGCATGCGGAAAGCAGTTCGGCGATCGGGTACTTGCGGTTGATCGGAACCAGCACATCGCGCAACTCGTCGTCTGGAGCATGCAGCGACACTGCCAACGACACATCGGTGCGGCCGATCAAACGCCTGATCCCAGGCACGACGCCGGCCGTGCTGATCGTCACCCGTCGCTTCGAGATGCCGAATGCGAAATCGTCCATCATGATGCCCGCAGCCGTGACCGCGGCCTCGAAATTGAGTAGCGGTTCACCCATGCCCATCATGACTACGTTGGTCACGCCGCGCGTGTCCCCTTCGCGGCGCAGCGCCTCGGCTACCAGCCAGACCTGACCCACGATCTCCGCGGCGCTCAGGTTGCCGTTGAATCCCTGTTTTCCCGTCGAGCAAAAACTGCAGTCGAGCATGCATCCGACCTGAGTCGATACGCACAACGTGTTGCGGCCGCGGTCGGGAATGAGTACCGCTTCGACTTCATTGCCGTTCGCCACCCTGAGCGCCCACTTGCGGGTGCCATCGGATGACTTCTGCTCGCGCGTTATTTCCGGCAGCGCTGTCGTGCTGATCTGCGCGAGCCGCTCCCGGAGCGCCTTCGACAGATCGGTCATGCCGTCGTAGTCGGCTACGCCCCGGTGATAGAGCCACTTCATGATCTGCGCGGTGCGATAGCGCGCCTCACCAACGGCATCGAACAGGCCATCGATGCCGGCGCGATCGAGTCCGAACAGGTTGATGGGGTTTGCTTCGACGCTCACTTTTATCTCAGCGCGGACAGAGTTCGTCGGACCGGAAGAAGTAGGCGATCTCG
>JBFKCZ010000234.1:0-5204 GCA_041620035.1 Pseudomonadales bacterium | reverse complement strand
GGAGTGCAGTTCTGCAGGAACTCGCCGGCCATCTGCGCCTTGGAGACGCACTGGTCGACCCACGCCTGCTCGCTCTCCTCGCTGACCTCGACCGCCGCGACGTCGTCGTCGAGGCCCTTGCGGATGATGTAGGCCAGATGCTTGGCCTGCTCGTTCAGCAGGTGGGGGTAGTTGGCCGTGAAGCCCGCCTGGGCATTGTTCATCAGGAAGCAGTTCGGGAAGCCGTGCGCGCCCATGCCGTGCAGCGTGCGGGTGCCATCGCGCCAGTGGTCGCTGAGTGCCTTGCCATTGCGACCGATGACGTCGTAGCCGGAACGGCGCGTGTAGCTCGTGCCCACCTCGAAGCCGGTGCCGTAGATGATGCAGTCCACCTCGTATTCGACACCGTTCACCACCAGACCCTTCTCGGTGATGCGCTCCACGCCTTTGCCGTCGGTATCCACGAGTTGCACGTTCGGACGGTTGAACGTGGGCAGAAAGTCGTCGTTGAACGTGGGCCGCTTGCAGAACATCTGATAGTAGGGTTTCAGCTTCTCCGCCACTTCCGGATCGTCGACCAGGGCATCGACACGGGCGCGGATCTCTTCCATTTTTTCGAAGTTGGCCATCTCCATCAGCTGTGCCGGGCTCATGTTGGACTCGCCGTTCGACTTGCGGAACTGATGGATGATCTTGCCGATCAGGTCGGTCCACCCGTCGTTGACGAGATCGCGCTCCTGCGGCACGCCGGACACCAGCGCATTGAAGTTCTCCATGCGCTCCTTCTGCCATCCCGGCTGCAGGCTCTGCGCCCATTGCGGATCGGTGGGGGAGTTGCCACGCACGTCTACCGACGAGGGTGTGCGCTGGAAGACGTAGAGCTGCTTCGCGGTTTCGCCGAGGAACGGCACGCACTGGATGGCGGTAGCACCCGTGCCGATGATCGCGACGCGCTTGTCGTGCAGCTTGTCGAGGCCGCCGTCGGGGCCGCCGCCGGTGTAGTCGTAGTCCCAGCGGCTGGTGTGAAACGTGTGTCCCTTGAAGTCGCGAATGCCGGGGATGCCGGGCAGTTTCGGCCGGTGCAGCGGACCGTTCGCCATCGACACGAACCGCGCCCGGATGGCATCGCCACGGTTGGTGGAAACGATCCAGCGGGCGCTGGGTTCGTCCCAGGTGAGCCCCGTCACTTCGGTTTGAAACAAGGCGCCTTCGTAGAGGTTGAAGTGCTTACCGATGTTGGCGCTGTGCGACAGAATCTCGCGGGCGTAGGAGTACTTTTCCTTTGGCACGTAGTTGAGTTCTTCGAGCAGCGGCAGATAGCAGTAGGACTCCACGTCGCATTGCGCGCCCGGGTAGCGGTTCCAGTACCAGGTGCCGCCGAAGTCGCCGCCTTTTTCGATGATGCGGATGTCATTGATACCGGCATCGCGGAGCCGGGCGCCGGCCTGAAGGCCGCCGAAGCCCCCGCCGATCAACACCACGTCCACTTCGTCGGTGACGGGCTCGCGCTCGATCGGTTGGTCGACGTAGGGATCCTCGAGGTATTTCGCGAACTCGCCGGTCATCTCGACGTACTGTTCGTTGCCGTCGTCGCGCAGGCGCTTCTCGCGCTCGATGCGATAGCGTTCGCGCAGGGCGTCCGGATCGTAGGAAAGGTCGGTGGCGCCGTTGCCGGCCGTGACTTTGGCTGTCTCGCTCATTATCGATGCGTCCTCGAATGGTTGGTCAGCGCGCGTTGACGGGCGCAAATGCCGATGGTTCGGGCGGCCGCGGGCGATTCCCGGCAGCGCCGGAGCGAATATTGAATGACGTTTCAGTTTAAAGCAAGTGCTTTGATTGTCCCCGGCCTACCGACCCTTGAAGCGCGGCGGACGCTTCTCCACGAAGGCGCGAAACGCCTCCCGCGAGTCTTCGCTGGCCCCCGTCCGGCCGTGCCGTTCCGTCTCCAGATCGATGTAGTCGCGCAGCCCCATGCTTTCGGCATTGACGAAGTTGCGCTTCATTTCGCCGATCGCCAGCGGTGCCGCCTGGGTCAGCCGCGTCATGATTGCTTCCACGTCGTCGCGGAACGAAGCGTCGGGGAACACCCGTGAGACGAGACCGATGCGCTCGGCCTCCTCGGCGCCGAACTTGTCGGGCAGGAAGTACAGCTCCCGGGCCTTGGTGGCACCGAGAATTCGCGGCAGCAGCCATGGACCGGCCATGTCGCCGGAGATGGCCACACCCAGAAATGCGGTGTTGAACGTCGCGGCTTGCGACGCGTAGCGCAGATCACACGCGCAGGCCCAGCCGAATCCTGCTCCGGCACAGGCACCGTTGATCGCCGCGACGGTGACCTTCGGCATCTCGTGGAGCATCGCGGTGATCTGAAAGTACTCCTTGCGATTCGGCTCCTGGGGTTCGCCGCTGCTGTAGGCCTTGAGATCCGCCCCGGGACAGAACCCGCGGCCGGCACCCGTCAATTGCACGACGCGCACATCCGGGTCGAGTGCCACCGCGCTCACGCACTCGTGCAGCTCGCGCATCATCGTGTTGGTGATGCCGTTGAGACTGTCGGGCCGGTTCAGAGTGATCGTGGCGCGGTTGCCGTGCGACTCGTAGCGGATGGTTTTGTATGCGGACATGGGTGGCTCGCCGTTCATCGATGAATATTTGGAGATGGTGTGCCCAATCCCGTCGGAAGGCAAAACGCCACGCCGGTCAAACGACACCCTTGTCGCGCAGCGCCTGGATGTCCGCGCTGCCGTAGCCCAAAGCAGAGAGGATCTCGTCGGTGTGCTCACCGAGCTCCGGCGCGCGCTTCGGACCCACCTGCGGCACGCGATCCACTTTGACGGGGTGATTGATGATCAACGGCACGTTCACGTCCGGGTCGGCTGGCGGTACCGCCATGCGGTTGATGGTGATCTGCGGATCCGTGAGGGTTTCTTCCATGACGGAAACGCGATTCACGGGCACGCCCGCCGCCGCGAAGTCGGCGAGCCAATCGCTCGAGTTGCGCGTCTCGAGGCGCGACTGCATGAGATCGGAGAGTTCGCCGCGATGTTGAAAGCGGGCTTCGGGTGTCGCGAATCGAGGATCGCCCGCGAGATCGGTGAGGCCGACCACGGCCAGCATGCGGCCGAGTTCCGCCTCCGAGCGCACCATGGTGAATTGCAGAAAGCGATTGTCCGCGGCCCGATAGACCCGGCCGATCAGCGACGGCACCGCATTGCGTTCGCGATACGCCTGAATATCGCCACCTGCGAATCCGCCTTGTGCAATGCTCGATACCGACCACAACCCGTTGGCGAGCAGCGAGGTGTGCACCATCGAACCTTCGCCTGTGCGTTCGCGGTGCAAGAGCGCCGTCACGATCGATGCATAGAGCGCGACCGCCGTAGGGTGATCGCCCATGCCCGGCAGTGCCTGCGCGGGAACACCGTTCACATCGCGCACCAGATCCATCAAACCGCTGCGCGCCCAGTAGGCGACGAGGTCGAACCCCTTGGCATCCTTGTTGGGGCCTTCCTCGCCGTAGGCGGTCAACGAGGCGTAGATCATGCGCGGGTTGAGCGGCTCGATGTCCTTGTATTCGAGCTTCAGTGAACGGCGCACCGGCAGCGGCTGATTCGTGATGAAAACGTCGCAGTCGCGGATCAACTCGTGTAGCACCGCCAACCCTTCCGGCGCCTTCAGATTGAGGGTCAGGCTGCGCTTGTTGCGGCCGTCCATCTGCCAGAACCAGTTGCTGGCTGCATCCGGCGTCGTCGGAATCGAAGACAGCAAGCGCAACAGATCGCCCTCGCCGGGTTGCTCGACCTTGATCACGTCGGCGCCGAAGTCGGCGAGCATCGTCGCCGCCACCGGTGCGGCGATGACCGTCGCGACGTCGATCACCTTCAATCCGGAGAAGAGCGTGGGCATGTGGGGTTCCCGTTGACGTGCTCGGTATCCTAACTCGATCTTTCGTTGCTGGATTGACAGCCGGGGGAGGTCCGCTTCATGGTTCGACGAGGGGAGGGATAAGTTGAAAGTTCTCACATCGATTCCGGCTCATGACCTTCAGTTGGTCGGTCCCGCTGCCGCCGCGGTCGAGTCGCGCGGGTTCACGGGCGTGACGACCCAGGAGAATCGGCACGATCCGTTCCTGCCCCTTGCGGTCGCGGCGACGCATACCTCGAAGCTCGAACTGCGCACGAGTGTCGCCATTGCCTTCGCGCGCAGCCCCATGAGTGCCGCCAATCTCGGTTGGGATCTGCAGAACGCATCCAAGGGCAGGTTCACGCTCGGTCTCGGCAGTCAGGTGAAGGGTCACAACAAGCGGCGCTTCAGTGTGCCGTGGAGTCCGCCTGCGCCGCGATTGCGGGAATACGTGCAGGCGTTGCGTGCCATCTGGGACTGCTGGCAGAACGGCACCCGCCTCGACTACCAGGGCAAGCATTATCAGTTCACTCTGATGACCCCCAATTTCACACCGGAGAAGCTATCCGTGGCGCTGCCCCGTGTGGCGATCGCAGCCGTGGGGCCCGCCATGCTGAAGGTCGCTGCGGAGGAGTGCGATGGCGCCATGCTGCATGCATTCTGCACGCGCAAATACCTCGATGAAGTGATCGTGCCGCGCTTGAATGCGGGGCTGGCGGGCCGCGGCCGGGCCCGTTCCGACTTCGAAGTCTCGGGCGGAGGGTTCGTGGCCACGGGTGCCGACGATGCGGCCGTGCAGGAGATGTTCGAGTGGGTGCGCATGCGCATCGGCTTCTATGGCTCGACGCCGGCCTATTGGCCGGTGCTGGCGGTACACGGCCTCGAAGACCTCGGCTCGAAGCTCAACGACCTGTCGAAGAAGGGCCAGTGGCAGCAGATGACGCGCGAGATATCCGACGATGTCGTGCATCTGTTTGCGGCGGTGGGCCGGTTCGACGAAATCGCCGCAGCCATCACGCGGCGCTTCGGCGGCGCGGTCGATGCCGTGGGCCTGCCGGACTCGGCGCCACCGGATTTGCTGGCGGACATTGCGCGCATTCCGCCCGGGGGATCAGTGACCTGAAGCGGTCACCATGACGAAACAGCTGGGAGACAGCATGGCGAAGATCGAACCGTTCAAGAGTTGGCTGCCGCTGGAGGCACGCGCAGAGCGTGAAACCAATCCGCGCATCCGCGCCGTCGTGCTGGAGGTGCGCAATCACATGGAGCACGAGATCCGCGGCAACATGGCGGAGCTCATGGCGACGCTCACGGCCGAACCG
>JBFKCZ010000233.1:0-5207 GCA_041620035.1 Pseudomonadales bacterium | reverse complement strand
GAAGCTGTTGCGGGTGCTGCGCGGCGAGTCGCCCGCGCGTCTGCTCGAAAGTTACGACGTCGAGGCCGGGCAGGCGGCGCGCGAGAACATTCTGCACTCGACGCGCGCCACCGACTTCATCACGCCGAAGAGTCGCATCAGCCGCGTCTTCCGGGATTCGGTACTCGGGCTCGCCAGGCACTATCCCTTCGCACGCGCGCTGATCAACAGCGGTCGACTCTCTACGCCGTGCTGCTACGAGCTTTCACCCCTCGATACCCCCTGCGAAGACGGTTTTTCCGGCGGCATCCCGCCCGGTGCGAGCTGCCCCGATGCACCGGTGACGGTCCATGGCCGCAAGAGCTGGCTGTTGAACGAGTTGAACGCGTCGAACGGGGAGTTCACCCTACTGTGCAGCCACCGTTCGATCGTCAGTGGCTTCGCCGGGCTCGACGGTTTGCAGGTGTTCGCGTTCGGTGTCGACTTCGACGATCCCGATGGTGTGGCCATGGCGCGTTTCGGCCTCGCAGGCGGCGGCGCCTACCTGCTGCGGCCAGACCTGCACGTCTGCGCGCGCTGGCGCGAGGTGACGGAATCGAAGGTCCGTGAGGCAATGCGGAAAGCGAGCGGATGGTGAAGGAGCAAGACGTGATTCAGACAGGCCCCAATCTCGAAGACGCCGATGCCTTTTATGCGGCGCTCATCGATGCCCACCGCGACTTCTCGGACGCGGAAAGCGAAACGATGAACGCGCGGCTCGTTCTGCTCCTCGCGAACCACATCGGCCGCAGTGACGTATTGCAGGCCGCGCTCGAAGCGGCGCGCGAGTCGATCATCGAGGAACGTATATGAAGCGATGGTTCACCTTTCCGATTCGCGAAGGGATTCATTCCCGACAAGCCCATGCCGATCTGCCCGAGGGCACCTTCGAACGCGAGATGGGTCGAGAAGGATTCTTTGGCCCTGTGAGTCACATCCATCACACGCACGCGCCGACGGGATGGATCGACTGGAGTGGGCCGCTGCGTCCGCACGCATACGACCTGCGCAAGCTGACGGCGGAGGCGGGCTGCCCGCTGTTTGCCCCGGTGGTGCTCCACAATGGGGACGTGTCGATCCGGTTCTTCCGTGGTGCCGCGGCGATGCGCCACCTGGTGCGGAACAGCGATGGCGACGACCTGGTGTTCGTGCACGCGGGTCGCGCCGATTTCTTCTGCGACTATGGTCACCTCGAGATCCGCGATGGCGACTACCTCGTGATTCCGCGCGGAGTCGCGTGGCGGCTGGAGCCGAGCGAACCGCTGGAACTCCTCATCGTCGAGAACACCGATGCCGCCTACCAGCTGCCCGAACGCGGCCTTGTAGGCCCGAACGCGGTCTACGATCTGGCCGTGCTCGATCATCCCCGAATCGACGATGCGTTCGCCGAACAGCGCAGCGAGGATCCCTGGGACATTCACGTGAAACGCAATGGTCTGCGCAGTGTCGTGCGATTTCCGTTCAACCCCCTCGATGCGATCGGGTGGCACGGCGACAACACGGTGATCCGATTGAACTGGCGAAGCATTCGCCCCCTGATGAGTCACCGCTATCACGTGCCACCGTCTGCACACACGACGTTCGTGGGCGGTGGTTTCGTCGTCTGCACGTTCGTGCCGCGGCCGATCGAAACGGACCCGGGCGCGCTGAAGGTGCCGTTCTATCACAACAACGACGACTACGATGAGGTGCTCTTCTATCACGCCGGCAACTTCTTCAGTCGCGACAACATCGCAGCCGGCATGCTCACGCTGCATCCGTGTGGCTTTGCCCACGGGCCACATCCCAAGGCGCTGGCGAAGAGTCTCACCGATCCGGCCAGGGCGACCGACGAGGTCGCCGTGATGATCGACGCACGGCGCGCACTCAACGTCTCGCCGGCACTGGCGAACGTCGAACAGATGGACTACGTGAATTCGTGGCGATCGCCGGGTGGAACCCCGTGAAGCTCGGCTCGTTGAAGCAAGGCCGCGACGGTTCGCTGCTGCTCGTGGCACGCGACCTGGCTACCGCGGTTTCTGCGGCCGACATCGCGCCCACGCTGCAGCAAGCGATCGATCGCTGGAGTGACGTCGCTGACGCGCTCGCGGAGCGATCTGCCGCGCTAGACGCGGGCCGGCTTGCAACTGCTTTCCCGTTCGACGCCGCGGCGATGGCATCGCCGCTACCCCGGGCCTATCAGTGGGCCGACGGCAGCGCGTATGTGAACCACGTCGAACTCGTCCGTCGCGCACGCGGTGCAACGATGCCGCAGTCGTTCTGGACCGATCCGCTCATGTATCAGGGCGGCAGCGACGGCTTTCTCGGGCCGTGCGACCCGATTCCGGTCGCGGATCTCGCGTGGGGTGCCGACTTCGAAGGTGAGATTGCCGTCATCACGGACGACGTACCGCTCGGCACCTCGGCGGCCGATGCGCCCGCACACATCAAGCTCCTGATGCTTGCGAACGACGTGTCCATGCGGGGACTCATACCGGGCGAACTCGACAAGGGATTCGGGTTCTTCCAGTCCAAGCCGGCATCGGCCTTCTCACCGGTGGCGGTCACGCCGGATGAATTGGGTGATGCGTGGGACGGTGGTCGTCTTCACCTGCCTCTGGTCGTGCATCTCAACGGCGCACTGTTCGGTCGACCCGATGCCGGCACGGACATGGTGTTCGACTTCTGCGATCTGATTGCGCACGCGGCACGTACCCGCAGCCTTTGCGCTGGAACGGTCATCGGTTCGGGAACGGTCTCGAACAAGCAGGGCACGGAACATGGCAGTGCGATAGCCGATGGCGGTGTCGGCTATACCTGCATTGCCGAGTTGCGCATGATCGAGACGATTCGGGACGGCAAGCCGTCCACACCGTTTCTCGCCTACGGCGATCGCGTGCGTATGGAGATGTTCGACGCGGCGGGCCGATCGGTGTTCGGTGCGATCGATCAAGAGATCGTCAGGCCATGAAGCTCTACACCTACTACCGTTCCTCGGCCGCGTACCGCGTGCGTATTGCGCTCAACCTCAAGGGTGTCGACTACACGAGCGTGCCGGTCGACCTGCTCGCGGGTGAACAGTCCGCACCCGACTATCGCGGCGTCAATCCCCAGGGATTGGTACCGGCGTTGACGGACGATGGGCACGTCATCAGCCAGTCGCTGGCGATCATCGAGTATCTGGAAGAAGAGTACCCGGAGCCGGCGCTGCTGCCGCAGGATCCCTGGCGGCGCGCACATGCGCGGAGTCTCGCCTATGCGATCGCGTGCGATACGCATCCGCTCAACAACCTGAGCGTGCTGAATTTCCTGCGCGACGAACTGAAAGTGGATCAGCAGGGCCGCGATGCGTGGTATGCGCAATGGGTGCATCGCGCGTTCGGGGCGTTGGAGGCGTCCGTGGTGGCGGATCCCTACTGCCTCGGCGGGCGCATCACCATCGCCGATGTCTGCCTCGTGCCGCAGCTATTCAATGCACGACGCTTTGCGATCGATCTCGCCGCCTATCCTCGGCTGGTGGCGATCGACGCAGCACTTGCCGGGATCGATGCCTTCGCGCAGGCGCACCCTGCGCGGCAGCCCGACGCGCCGGCGCCCTGAGGTCGGCGGCGACATCTGCTTCCTTTGCAACGGCGCTCGTCAGCCGAACCGCGCGTGCGCACGCTCGACCGGTAGCCGTGAACCCAACAGAGCGGCTGCAACGATGAGGAGGGGAATGCCGGGCAGAATGGGAACGATCAAGCCGAGCAGCCCAAGCACGATGAGCGCCAATGCAGCGATGAGCCGCAAGCTGCGTGCCCGGCGCGCTCTGCGCGGGCGGATTCCGTCGAGTCGGTTCCGTCGGGGTTCGAACATGGGCGGGCCTCCGCTGATGACATGCCTCATCAGGGCCACTGAGCAATTCGTGTGCCAGGGCTCGGACCCCCAGGAATCGCGGTGCACACCAGTCGTCTATGGCGCGACTCGCCAGAATCTGATGGCCCCGACCATGCGAAGGTGTGTCAAAGCCCGACCGAAGCCTGTGGGAGCGCCCTTGGGCGCGAACAGACTGGAATCAATAGATTGTTCGCGGGCAAGCCCGCTCCCACAAGCTCCTCGGGCGCGAACGGATGCAAACAGTTGTTCGCGGGCAAGGCGCTCGGCCGCTTGCGGGCAAGCCCGCTCCCACAAGCTTTGATCCGACTTTAGCAACACCCTCCAAGGGCGCTCCCACAACTGCTCCGATGGATTCCACGACACCCGCCATGCGCTGCGACTCAGGCCTACTGGCGCAGTGCCTGCAGCCAGGTCATGGCGTCGGCATCGTCTTCGAAGAACGCCCACTCGGTGCTCCAGGGCTGCGCATCGCGCAGTTGACGCAGCAGCACGCGGTTGGTTTCCAGTGCGGTGACGAAGGCGGTGCGACCCTCGGGGCGCCGCTCGGCCAGCCACTCCATGAAGGCGGGGTCGGGGGCCAGGATGTCGACGTAGGACCACAAGAGGCTGTGGGGTCCGAGCCGCCAGAGCACCCGGCGATAGGCATGCGTGGCTGCCCTGTAGCAGTCGCGCTGAATCGCCTTGAACTCCGTGAGTCCGATCGGGGATGACAGCTCGTGCAGGAAGACCCCGTGCTCGGAATCGAATCGATGTCGCATGGCAACCGTGAACGGGTTAACGCGCTGCGATCATAGAGCCTCCGCCTTCGAATCTATCCAATATTCACAAGTCAGTACAATGTGTTATGGGCAACTTCTGAAGTGATTTCGTCAATCTTTTGACGCAAGATCCGGGTTGCTGGTGAACGGCTATCGCGGCAGTACCGGTGCTGCGTAGCGCACGATCTCCTCCCGGAGCGGATCTTTTGTGACGATGGGCGCGACTTCCCGCAAGACGTCCTCGCGTGCGGCGCCTTTGGCCAGCGAATAGAGCGCCCACATCATGCCGGCGCGGTTGCCGGAGGCGCAGTGCAGGATGAGCGGCGCATGAGATTCGGCGTCGAGGAGTGCGGTGAATTCGGCGAGCCGTTCGCGGTCCGGGGCGATCCCGGTGGTGGGGAAGTTGACGTAGCGGAAGCCGGCCGCCTCGAATCGGCGCCGTGCCTCTTCCGTGCCTTCCTCGGGGATACGCAGATCGATCACCGTATGGATGCCGCGGGCCTCGAGTGCGCCCTCCGCGCCTTCCCCGAGTTCGCCCGCCAGGAGCACCGTCGGGGAGACGGCGAGGGGGTTGGT
>JBFKCZ010000232.1:0-5224 GCA_041620035.1 Pseudomonadales bacterium | reverse complement strand
TACGAGAAGCACGAAAAGCGCCTGCGCGAACTGCTCGCCGCCACGGCCTACCGAACGTGCGGCGAGCCGAGATGGGCACGCTACGACCCGCCCTTCATGCCGACTTTTCTGCGCAGAAACGAAGTGCTGATACCCGTATGCAGTTGACCGAAGGCAAACCGGAGCCGAGCCAGCGGCGCGCGGTGATCGCCGGCGGCCGCGGCTTGATCGGCCGCCACCTGGCGCACGGTCTGCGCAGCGCCGGTTTCGACGTCACGGTGTTGACCCGCCGGCCGGTAGAGCCCGGGCGGCGGGTGGACGGCATCCGAATGCACACCTGGAATCCGCACACGCTGACGGGATGGACCGATCGCCTCGACGGTGCAGACGTGGTCGTCAACCTGTGCGGCGAATCCATCGCCGGGCCGCGCTGGACGACCGCACGTAAGGCAAAGCTGCTCGCAAGCCGGGTGGTCCCCACTCAGGCCCTCGTCCGTGCGAGCGATCGCTGCAGGCAGCCTCCCGCCATGTTCCTCCAGGCGTCGGGTGTCGGCTTCGTGGGCATCGGTGACGACGACGCCGACGAAACGAGTGCCCCAGGCAGCGACTATCTGGCGCAGCTGGCGCAGGCGTGGGAGTCCTGCGTATCCGAGCTCGGCGCTGCGTGCGCGATCCTGCGCTTCGGAGTCGTGCTGGCGCCCGACGGTGGAGCATTCCCGCAGATGGCCATCCCGTTTCGAATGTTCTGCGGCGGACCGATCGCGACCGGCCAGCAGTGGCTTTCTTGGGTGCACATCGACGATGTGGTCGGCGCGGCGCTGCATGTCGTCGCTACGGGAATGTCGGGGCCGATCCATGTGACGGCGCCGGAGCCGGTGCGCAACGCAGACTTCGCCAACGTCCTGGCTAAGGCGCTCGGACGCCCCTGTCGAGTGCGCCTGCCGCGCGCCGCGATGGAGTTGCTGATCGGCGAGCAGGCGACTCTGCTTTGCGATGGACAACGCGCCTTGCCTCGCCGCCTCCAGGAAACCGGCTACGAATACCACTACCCGACGATTTCCCGCGCCGTGCAAAGCCTGATCGAGCCTGGCGCGCGGCACGATCGGCACCACTGATGACTTCGAAAGGGACAATCAATTTCAAGTCCTGCACCGCGGTCGCTAACCTCGTCGACAACAACTCGCAGGAGTAAATGCAATGAAACCATCATCCATCGACATCGGAATCAACCCCAAGGCGCGTGAACGCATCGCCGACGGACTCGCAACCCTGCTCGCCGACAGCTACACGCTGTATCTGAAGGCGCACAACTATCACTGGAACGTGACCGGGCCACGCTTTCGCGAACTGCACGCCGCATTCGAAGAGCAGTACACCGACCTGGCAACCGCCGTGGACGAGATCGCCGAACGCATCCGTTCCCTCGGTGCACCCGCGCCAGGCACATACGCCGAATTCGGCGCGCGTACGTCCATCAAAGAAGCCAGCGGCGTGCCATCGGCCGAAGACATGATCAAAGACCTCCTCGCAGGCCACGAAGCCGTCGTGCGCAGCGCTCGCCAGGTACTGCCGGCCGCGCAGGAAGGGGCCGACGAAGGGTCCATCAACCTCCTCACCGACCGCATGGGCGTACATGAGAAGACCGCCTGGATGCTGCGCAGCATGATCTGACCGCGGCTCAGCAGAAGATCGTCCAAGCATCCCAGACGGAAGCGCGTAGACTGCCGCAGGAACGGCCATAGCGGGTGTCGCAAAAGGACACCGCGACTTCACGAACAGTTCACACGTCGCGCGTTACCTTGCGCCAAAATCCGGAGCCAACACACAGTGACTCGAAAGATCCTCCCCGCCCTGACGCTCGTCGCATCGGCACTGGCCTTCGCGCCCGCTTACGCCATGCAGTTCGACTTCGGCGTCTACCTCGACGACAAGCGAATCGGTCACCATACGTTCACGGTGACGGCAGACGACGTCGGCAATCGCATCGTGCGATCCGATGCGAGCTTCGACGTTCGCTTCCTGATGGTGCCGGTGTTCCGCTATCGCCATACCGCAGAGGAGCGCTGGCAGGATGGGTGTCTGCAACAGATCGCGAGCCAGACGACCGTCAACGGCAAAGACTCCGCACTCCGTGGCAGCCGGGCGGAAGACGTCTTCGCACTGCAGGTGACACGCGGCAAGGAAGTACGAGACGTCGCGCTGCCCGCATGCGTATCGACCTTCGCTTACTGGGACATCCAGACGCTGCAGCAGCACACGCAGTTGCTGAACAGTCAGACCGGGAGCTACGAGGCCGTCACCTTCGACCAACCCAGTCAGGGTCGGCTCACCATCAATGGCGGGAAGTTCGTGATCGATCTGGAATACGCCGCCAGCCAGTGGCAGGGACTGTCGACGCTGCGCGACGGACGCCGGCTCGAGTACCGGCTGGAACCCGCCGAGGGCCCGACGTCCCAAGCGCTATGAGATCCCCGTCTGAAACACACCTCGGCCGCGGCGGCTCGAATCAGCGCCCGACGATGAATGCCCACGTCGCGTCCGCGCCGCCAGCGATCGCGTCGCGCCCGAGCCGCTGCTGCCAGTAGGTTTCGCGGCCGTACTCGTCGCGCCATGCGAGCAACCGGCGGGTGAAGTGATGGAGCCGGTGCTCGTGGGTGTACCCCATGGCGCCATGCACCTGATGCGCGATCTCCGCCACCACGCCCGCGGCCTCGCCGACCCGCGACTTGGCGGATGCCACCATGGCGACGAAGCGCGATTCCCCCAGGCAGCCAATCGCCGCATCCGTCGCCCGGCCAGCCGCCGCGACTTCGCACGCCATCACCGCCAGCTGATGCTGAATCGCCTGGAACTTGGCCAGTTCCCGGCCGAACTGCTTGCGCTCCATGGCGTAGTCGCAGGACAGCTCCAGACACCGCTCGAGCGCGCCGCTCATGAGCGCGCAGCGACTCAAGGCCATCAGCTCGAACACCGTCTCCACGGTGATCGTCTCGGAACTGCCGCAGCGGTCGGGCACGCCCAGGAAACTCACCCGGTCGCGCGCCTCGCCGGCGATGTTCGCACCCGGCGTGACGTCACAGTCGGCTACGTCGAGCAGGATGATCTCGACGGGATCGCCGATGACATAGCAGACCTGGTCCACGCTGCGAGCCCAGGGCACGCTCGACAGGCTCACCGACACCTCGGCACCTTCGCCGCTGTAGGAATCGGCGATCCCGAGGGTCACCGTGGAGGCCCGCGGCGCGCAGTTGCCGAGCCCCATCAGATGATTGGCGATGAGCGCCTCGGCGAGCGGCACGGGCACGGCGTGACGTCCCGCGACACGCAGCAGCCGGAACGCATCCGTGAGGCTGCCACCGATCTCGGGCGTGGCCAGGAGCGGCAGACCCGACTCCGCGATCACCTTCCAGAGTTCGCGCGGGAAGGCACCCGTCTCGGCAGCATCGAGCAGCGCCTTGTCGCAGTGGTCCGCGAAGATCCGCTCCGCGGTGTCGAGCATCAACTGAGTTTCGCTCATCAGCGCAGCCCCAAACCGCGCGCGATGACGCCGCGCAGGATTTCCCGAGTGCCGCCACGGAGCGTGAACGACGGTGCATGCAGCAGCGTCTGCGCGAGCGTCGCGCGAAAGCGGCTGCCTTCTTCGAGGTGCGGTGCCGCCACCCGCAGAATCTCGGGCACCGACTTCTCGAAGTCGTTGCCGAGGGCCTTCACCAGCGCGGCTTCGAGCGCGGGATTCTGGCCCTGCTGCAACATGCCGGCGACCGAAATCGACATCGCCCGCAGCGTCATCAGATGGCTGACGAGACGACCGACGACCGCGGCGACGTGATCGTCGGGATCCGGGCCGACCGCGCGTACGAACTCGACCAGCACCCGGAAAGCCGACAGAAAGCGTTCGGGGCCGCTGCGTTCGTAACCCAGTTCGCTCGTCACCTGCTCCCAGCCGTTGCCTTCCGAACCCACCAGCATGTCCGCGCCAACGAAACAGTTCTCGAACACCACCTCGTTGAAGTCTTCATCGCCCGCCAGATTGCGGATCGGCCGCACCGTGACACCGGGCCCCTTGAGGTCGATGATCAGTTGCGAGAGCCCCGCATGCCGGTTTTCCGACGTCTGCGAGGTGCGCACCAGCGCGATGATGAAGTGATTGCGCTGCGCGTCCGTGGTCCACACCTTGGTACCGTTGACGACGTAGCCTTCGCCGCGGCGCTCCGCCCGGGTTCGCACGCTCGCTAGGTCGGAGCCGGAATCGGGTTCACTCATGCCGATGGAGAAGAAGCACTCGCCCCGGGCGATCGCCGGCACGAATCGTTCGCGTTGCGCCTCGGTGCCGTAGCGCAGCAGGAGCGGTCCGCTCTGCCGGTCGGCAATCCAATGCGCCGAGACCGGCGCGCCCGCGGCGAGCAACTCTTCGGTGACGACGTAGCGTTCGAAGAACGTGCGCCCGCCGCCGCCATAACGCGTCGGCCACGTCATGCCGATCCAACCCTGCTCGGCGAGGGCTTTCGAGAACGCAGGGTCGTGCCCCTGATTGAAATCCGAGTCGGGCAGCGTGTCCTGGGGCATCGCTCGCTCGATGAAGGCCCGCACTTCGCCGCGCAGCGCCTCGGCTTCCGGTGGCAGCGCGATGTCGTCGAACTTGAGCGCCTGCACGTTGCTTTCCACTTGGATTCGAGGGATCGGCTAACTTAGCCTTGGCCCTCGGGCATTGCAAACCAGGAGCCTTCGAGCCGCGCGACGGCGGCGAACTTTGCCCAGGGTCGGCGCACGGCTAACATAGCTGCCCAATCAATGGGGGACGATTTTCATGGCCGACAAACCCAGCTACCTCGGTTTACTGAACGCCATCGCCGTCGGAGAGGGACGCGGGCATGCGCTTCTCGACGCGTGGGCGAACGCAACCCGCGACGAGTCGCTAGCTGCGGTGTTGCGCATGGTGGCGATCCGCGAATGCGAACATTCCGCGGCCTTCACCAAGCGCCTTTGCGAACTTGGTTACAGCGTTCGCGAGGCGCCGCGCGGCGACCTCGACGAGAAACTCGCTCTGGCGCGATCCGCAGCCGATGACCGCGAGAAGTTCCGATCGATACTGGGCTACGGTCGCGAAGAACGCGCCACAGATCCCCTCGCAGACCTCTTCAAGGACAAATCCATCGACATTCAAACCGGAGAACTGCTCGGCCGCTTCATCGCTGAAGAACGCGACAGCGAACGCCAGCTCAAGGCGGCGCAGGCGCGCCTCGAC
>JBFKCZ010000231.1:0-5235 GCA_041620035.1 Pseudomonadales bacterium | reverse complement strand
CGGTACGGACCATAGGGACCACCCACATCGGGCCCCTCGTCCCAATCGAGACCGAGCCAGCGCAGGGCATCTAGAATCATCCGCTCGGACGCATTTGTGCTGCGCACCACGTCGGTATCTTCGATGCGCAGAATGAACTGTCCGCGCTGGCTGCGCGCGAATACCTGATTGATCAGCGCCACGTAGGCGGTGCCCACGTGGGGATCGCCGGTCGGCGAAGGTGCGACCCGGGTTCGAACTGTCATGGGTGTCGGCCGGCCTGGGAAAGGCGCGGATTATAGAGGATCCGACCCCAGGCTCAGTACCAGACCGAGATGAACGCCCTGATCACCGTCGCATCGAGTTCGTACAAAGGCTCGGTTCCGCCCGGCAGATTGCCACGCGCATCTCGGAAATCATCGTACTGCAGTCGCATGAAATCCGTGATCAGGCTGACTTCACCTTTCTTGAAGAACGGCACGAGCTTCGTGCCGAACTCGTAGGTCACGCCCACGCCCACCGTATGGGAAGTGAACGTGCTGAGTTCCTTGTCCCGCGCGAGGAAGTTCTGATAATTCTGGCGTGGGAACAGGTCGCTGTAGAAGTCCGCCGCCTCCTGAGTGTAGTAGCGGTAGCGCACGTCCAATGTCACGCCCTTGGGCAACGGATGTACGTAGCCGATTTCGGCATTCCACCCCGTGATGCCCCAGGTATCGCTGTAATACCGATACTCGGCGCGGGCGGATGCCCGGTAGGGCAGATAGTAGACCGACCGGGCCGCGATCGCGCTCGATGTCTTGGTGCGCGGGTAGATCTCCGCTTCGTAGCTGTAACCCACCGCCGACGTCGGGTCGACATAGCGTACGGAACGATAGGGATTGTTGAGGAATCCCTCGTCGGTGACGCCTTCGTAGTTCAGGTTGAACATCATGTTCTTCGTAATGACCTGCGACAGATCGACGCGATAGCTCTGCCGATCGATGGCTTCCGCGAACAGATCGTCGACGTTGCTGCGCACTTCGTCCTGACCGCGAACGTACGAAATGCCGAGTGTGGTCAGGTCTCCGAAGAAGTCCTGGCTGATACCGAAGCGGATGTTGTTCGACGTGTAGTCGCTCTCCTCGCTGTTGGTGAACGACAGGCCCATGAACGTCTTACCGTGCAGGTAGTCCACGCCGGCGCTCACTTCGGTGCGCTCCTCGCTGTAGGGGCTCGCGCCCGACGCGATGACGTCGATCGACGCACTCGAGATCAGGTCGACATAGTAGTTCCCCCATACGCTCACCTTGTCCGCGAATCCCTTCCGGACCAGCACCGAGGGTCCATCGACAGTCAGTCCCCCGCCCTCGTATCCGTGATACATCACGTCGGCGCGGTCTGCGGGCAGGATCGCAGCCTGCACATTCGACCACGCTGCGCTGAGAAGCGCGGCTACGGTCAGTGCCCGGATGGTCCGCCGATCAATTGCAGCCACAGCCGCCTCCAGAACCCCCTTCCGCGCCGCGGGCACCTTCGCGTGCCTGGAAGACATGGTGCATGTATGCCGCGGCAACCGGGTCGCGGCTGAAGCTCATGATCGGATCCGCCAGGTTGTTGCGCTCGTAGGGAGAAACCCAAGGCTTCACCTCGAAGCTTCCGCAACCGCCCAAGCCGGCGAGCGTGAGTAACGCAATGATGGTTCGTCGCATGTGGAAGACTCGCATCAGAAGAAGATGGTGATGGCGCCCGTCAACTCGACGTTGTGGGTCAGCTCGTTGCTGCCCAGCAGGTCGGTCTCGAACATGTGATCGCGGACGTCGACCCGCAAGGCGAGCCAGTCGCTCGCGGCGAGCCGGTAACCGAAGCCGTAGTTGACGGTGAAGTAGTCGTCGCCGGCGAAGTCGGAGCTGCCGGCGCCGGCGACCAGGTACAGCCCGCCCCGGAATGCCCAGCGTTTGCCCACGAAGGCCTCGCCCGGCAGTACGTTGTAGCCGACAGAGAGTCCGTAGTAGCTGAACTCGCGCTGATCGTCGGACAGTATCTGCACGTCGCCGGACAGCCGCTCGAAGCTGGTCTCGCCGAGCGTTGTCATGCCGTAGAAGCCTTCGATGAACAGATCTTCGGTGACGTGGTAGGCGGCCCGCATCCCGTAGACCACGTCGGACCCGAAGTCTTCGATCTGCATGATGCCGCCGTAGGCGCCCACCTCGAAGTTCTCGGAGTCGATCTGCTCGACCCTGATCTCGCGCCGCTCCGGCTCGCGCACGACGAGTGGCTCGAGTTCGAGGTCCTCGACCTTGGTCGCTGCCGACGCGCCCGTCGCGACGAGCGCGACCAGAAACCCTATAAGAAAACGCTGAATCCTGCTTTCCATTCGTCTATCTCTTCGTTGTCGTCCCGACTCGTGAGCACCGTGTGGCGCTTGTATTCCATCCTTAGAATGAACCGGCGGCTCAGATACACGTTGAATCCCGCGCCGGCATGCACGATCTCGTCCGTGCGGTCGTCCGCCTGAACGATGGTCGTCTGAGGTTCGATGTGTACGACGCCCGTGCCCAATCCGAAGAACGGCGATATGCGCCAGTTCGGAAACGGCGTCATGACGATCGCGGCTGTGCCCATGTAGCCGTCGGAGAAGTCACCGAGAATCTGTGCCGCCGTGATTTCGGTGGTGATGTTGGGTGTCAGTGCGAATGCGCCGCGCAACGACAACAGGTTCGCGCCGCCGAAGTCACCGCCGGAGAAACCGATCTCCCACCGCCGGCTCTCGAAATCGTCGAGACCGTAATCGGGGAAGCCCACCGCATGACCGTCGAGATCGAGCGTCGAGCGCATCTGGTCGACGTACACCCAGCCTTCCTTGCCGCGCGGCGTGCGCACCTTGTACCACTGGGTGTGTTCCTTCAGAACCTTGATGTGGTCGCCTTGTGCTGCGACGTAGAAGATCGGAAAGCCCCGCCCTGGCCCCGTGCGCAGTTCGATGTACGGGTCGGACACGACGACATCGGGTTGGTACTTAGCTGCGTACGCAGGCCATGCCAGCGCGAGTAACGTGCAGGCAGCCACTGCGCAACTTCGTCGAATCCCTGCCAGCATCCATGTCCGGCCGATCAAGTCCCTTCTCCTACCAATCCATGTCAGTTCTGAGGCGCCGCGAACGGGTCGTTGTAGTACTGCGCACCGATGTCGTTCCACTCCGACACCAGCTTCAGTTCCACACCCGTAAGCCATCCCGCATGCGTACCCGTCGGCGCAAATCGGGAAAAGAATCGGTTCGACGCATTGGCCCCTGCCGGCGACATAGATGGGCCCACGCCCACGGTCACCATCACGGGGATCGGATTGCCGTTCGCGTCCAGGATCAGATTGCCCTGCCCGTCGGTCAGGAAGATCGGATTGCCGTTCCCATCGACGGCCTGCACGAGGCGGTCGACGAGCACGCCGGTGACCGGGTCGAGTTCCTGCTCGTTGTCGCCGAAGAACAGTTCGCGGTAGCTGACCAGATGATCGGCTTCGTCAGGCGATGGTGTGCCCGACAGATCCAGTTGCGCCGCCGGGACCTGTGCCGCGCCCATCGCGTCCACGGGGCTGTGGCACGTGGTGCAGCGGTTGTTTGCGATCTCCATACCCAGCGCATCCAGTACCGGTCGGGAGACTTCCCAGATCGGATGCACGTGGGTGGGGTAGTGAATCGTTATTCGACAGGCAGCAGTCCACCCCGTGACGCAATTGCCGGGCGTCGGCGGCGGCGTCGAGAGATCGGTGTATCGGTAGAAGAACTCTGCGTCCTTGGCACGCACCGCCGGATCGGTCCACACGTCGGTGAACTCGATGTCCACGTCCGGGTTCGGGACACCGTTTATGCGCGTGTACGTCTCCGCCATGGTCTCGCCTGCGTCGGCAAACAGGGCGGGTTCCGTGTTCGGGAATGGCGACCCGTCTACCGGCGCACCGGTATTCGTCGACGGCGGCTCGGCATCGGCGCGGCCATGGGGAAACTCGCTGGTCGACGTATGACAGCCGTTGCACTCGCGTTCCTCTCCGGCGCGCAACTGCATCCAGTTCTGATGGCGCTGGGTGATTCGCCGGCCGTTCGCATCGAGCACGCTCACCGAAAACGCAATATCCGCAGGCACTTTCACCTTGGCCGAACCATCCGGTTCGATCGGTACATAGCCGATGATCTCGCGCATGAGCTGCGCCTGGCTGACGCCGAACGCTGTGTTGTCGAAGTCGGCGACGTCGTCGTCCGGCATCGATACGGCCTTTTCGATTCGAAGGAACCGTGCGGGACGCTGATCGGCTGTCGTCACTGCAGGATCACGCAACGCGTCGATGTTGGCCACCGATACCCCATCGAATTCGTAGACGTTGCGAATGTGCAGAACGCCCACAGCTTCGCCGAACAGGTCGGGATCGATGTCGATACCCGGCACTCTGTCCAGGATGACCGGTGGACTCTGGCGATCGGCCATCACCACCGCCTCGGTGTATGCGAAACGCTCGGAGCCCGGCACGATCGGCAATTGGGTGCCCGAATCTACGTCGAACATCCACACGCCATACAAGGGCGGCGCTTCCTGGATGTTGGGCATCGCCAGCAACGAAGGCGTGCACGGCACGATCCGGGGCGCAGCGGGTGGCGGCGGGCTGGAAGGATCGATCAGTCGGCATTGACTCCAGGTCACGAGCAGGCGGTCGGTGCCGTCGAAGATCGGAAACACGCTAGCGAATCGGCCTCGGGGCGATGGTGTGCCATCGAGCGTGATCGAACCGGGCACGAGCTGTTCCTGGGCGTCGGCCGTGAGCCCCTGATTCGCGGCGGTAGGCTGGTCGTGCTCGACATAGGCGGCTGTATCGATGGCGACGAGCGCCGCGCCCATGTGGGACTGCGGACTTCGCGGACGCATGGAAACGAGAATGCGTCCGTCCGGCAGTTCCTGTGGTTCCATGAACTCGATGAGTTCGCCGTTCGGCCCCGTGTCGTGGCTGTGGACGCCGTACAGGAACTCCTGCTCCGTTCCATCGGGGTTCATCCGATAAAGGCTGATGCGATCGCGGGCCGCAACGTTGTCCCAGCGGCTGTACACGAGCTTGCCGTCGGACATCACCGACGGATCGATGTCATGGCTCTGGTTGAACGTGATCTGATGAATGTTGCTGCCATCGTCTTCCATCACGTGGAGCGTGAATGACTCTTCGTCGCGGTCTTCGTCGAGCGCCGAGAACTGAGGTTTGCCCTCATCGAGCAGTATCGCTTTGGATTGCCGCTGCCGG